>NZ_LKBG01000037.1 GCF_001402945.1 Acidiplasma aeolicum | reverse complement strand
CATATATTTAAAAAATTTAATAAAAACTATAAACTAATTATATATATTCCATGGATGGATTATGCTGTTTTAATCAGGCACGGCGAAAGCTATACGAATAGAACCGGCATACTCTCAAGGGACCTTAATAAATATGGGTTAACTGAGACCGGGGAGGAAATGGCGCGATTCACCGGTGAGCAGCTTAAAAATTTGAAATTTACAGGTATAATATCAAGTCCGGTTCTGAGGGCGGTTCAGACATCAAAAATACTGGCATCCTATGTTAACCTTGATATTACTGTTGATAACAGGGCAATAGAATCGGATTTTGGTGTTTATGATGGAAAAAGGATAATAGAGATACCAAATAAAAAAAGGGAGGAGCTTGGGATGGAGTCCTTCCAGTCCCAAATGGAAAGGATGATAGACCTTATTAATTCCTATGATGGAAGGTACATAATAGTCAGCCATGCATTTCCCATAAGATGCGCCATATGTTATTACCTTGACCTTAATGAGGAGGAGAGTTTTGGCATTGATATAAGATATGCATCCATGTCATTTATAGACGTTAAAAGAAAAAAGCCCCTTTCAATAGGGTCATTGCTTATTACAGACAGAATAAAAAAAATATTTAAATCTTAAACTGCATGGACCGGCTTTCCATGGGGGCATTTATCAGGATTCCCTATTGTCTGAAGCAGTTTTTCTATTGATGATGTGTCCATTAGATAATCTACCTTTTCAACCTGTGTGCAGGCCTTATCACTGTTAACACCGCTTCTTGTTAAAATTATTTCAAGGGTTCTATGGGCCATCATTATCTCACTATAAATCTCATTCCCATAGTCTGTAAGTGTTATCATTCCCCTTTCCTTTTTAATTATGTTTTTGGATAATAACCTGTTAATTAATTCATGTGCTGTGGGTGGTTTTATATTCATCAGACCTGCCACATCAGAAAGCCTTAAGGGTAAAGGTTTGCTATTATCGTGAATAACTACAATACAATCCCTTTCCTTTTTTGTTATATCCATAAATTAGTATTATGCTAAAATATTTAAATATTTCTTTTTTATGGGTATGCTTCATAACCGAAATTCCCCAGTAATTTAGATTTCTTAATGCCTTATGAACACCTCTTTGTTTAGACCAATATTTTCAAACAAATAATTAATTACATTTCTTTTTACGAAAACATTATAAATTTATAAACAATAAGGTATTTCACTATAGGATAATCAAATTCAAATGTGAATGTGAACGGGGGATTAAATGGTTGATAAAAGAAAGGTTAACACAAAGGATAAATGGAAGGAAAAATCATGGTATACGGTAGTTGCACCTTCATATTTTGGTGAGAAGGAAATTGCATTAACGCCCGGTTCTGATCCAAGATATATAATAAATAGAACTGTGGCCGTTCCTGTATCAGAATTTACTGGAAATTTTAAGAAATCATCATCCATGGTGCTTTTCAAGATAGATAACTGTATTGGTAAAAAATGCTCAACAGTATTCATAGGACACAAAGTAAGCGACGATGCAATAAGGAGGATGGTAAGGAGAAGAAGGGAAAGAATAGATATTATAACAGCAGTAACAACAAAGGATTTGTATAAAATCGTTGTAAAGATAGTTCTTGTTGCAGATAATAAGTTAACCGGAACAAAAAGGGCCGAGGTTAGGGCCACAGTTGTATCATACATTAGTGACAGGGCTGCAAATATGAAACTTTCCGAGCTTGCACTCTACTTAATCGGCGATGATATATACAATGATATAAGTGATGCATTAAAGGATATATATCCAATTAAAAAAATAGAAATACGCCGCTCAGAGGTTGAGGGCAAATCTGAACAGACCGTTTTAAATGAAACACCTGTTGAGTAGGAAGTGGAGAATTAAAAAAAAGATGCCGGGATGGCTCAGTTGGCAGAGCGTCGGACTCATAAGCATATGCTGAGATATCCGAAGGCCTCGGGTTCAATCCCCGATCCCGGCATACCAGCAATATTTAATTGTTAATTTTTACAATTAATGTTTTGTTTAAGGACTGCCTAAAGAATATCATCCAAAAGCTGCATGGCATTTTCCACCTGATATCTTTTGGGTTTTTCAGATGAGTTATTAATATTTGGCTGCTTATGAATGGCATACTCCCATTTTTCCCTAAGATCTATTCTACCAATGTTTTGCAGATACCTCTCACGGCAGCCACTGCAGCGCCCCATTAGAATATTTAGTGAATATTTTGGGTCAATTACCACTGACAGTTCCCATTCAAATAAATGGCCTGCAATCTCCGTGGGGTCAAAAATTAGGGGGCTATTATGTTTATACCCGCGTGATAGCATCTCCTCCACAAGTTGATTATGCCTTGATAACATTGTATTAACCTGTATGAGCTTTTCAGATGCGTACCTTCCCAAATGATTTCCTTCCCTTAAATATCCAACGGCCATATGTATTTCATTATGCTCTCCCAGCAGATGGCTGCTGCACATATATTTTGGATTAACCATCCACATTCTCATTAAAATCTTTATGCCACATATATTAAAAATATTTATTAAAAAAATCCTGATAAACTCATATATTATATAATCCGCAATTTAATAAATAATTAGGCAGGGAATTAAACTCTTAAGGCTTAAACAGGTTTTAGGTTAATTATACCACTCAAGACTTAAATATTGTTTAAGCATGCCTTACCTTGCATATAAATACTGTTAAATTAAGTAAGGGTGATGTTAATTAAAATACCTGTAAATACATATAATTATACCCCGTATGTTTTTGGAATCTCTATCAAAAATTTTTTAGTAATTATAATAGGAATTACTTTATTCGCGGTTTTAATTAAAATAAATATATACATACCTTTTATTTTTCTGATAATATACCTGTATATTTTTCTTGGCCATAAAACAGACATTTGGGTATTTTATAATTCGTTTAGAGAGAGTATCAATTATAAAACCAGCAGTATTAATCAAACAAATGATGATGGGATTTTTTTAAATGATAAAGAATTTATTTCAGCATTTGAATTAAACACCGGAAATTATTATATGAATTTAAATAAAAACAGGATAATGGGATCATTTCAGGGACTTATAGAGAATATTGATTCCGAATTAACAATAATATCCAGGCCTGTTAAATATGCAGATGGGTCATATTTTTATAAAACCTTTTTAATAATTTCATCAGGGATTATTGATATTATTAAAAATGATTCTGAGTTTATATTAAAGAATAAATTAATAATTAAAAATCAGGTTTATAACCATGAAGAAATTAGCAGGATTTTATTTTTGACAACTGAAAGGTTTTTTAAATCGTTCTTAAAAACCAATGATTATTTTGCCTCACTTCTTGATCTACATGATGCGAATTATGATCAGGATTTTCTATATAACCTCCTTATTGATAGTTTTAGTTTCCCCTGCATAGCGGTATTGAATCTAAAATCGATAAAAAATAAGGATGTGAGATTAAAAAGGATGCTTGCCGAAAGAATTTCAGAATTCAGAAATAAATCCACAAGGACTGTAAATATTAAGGACCAGATAAATTCAATTAAAAATATGCAGGATTCTAAAAAAATTTTTGATATGTATATGACCTTAATAATAGAATCGGAACACCCGGTTGACCTGAAAAATAACACCGATAATACCGTTAAGCATCTAAAATCAATGGGGCTGGAATTCAAGATTTCAGATCATTTAAAATACAGGAATTATAACCTCAGAAAATTATATGTAAATGGATATAAATATTTGATAGGGTCAAAATGTTTTTCCAGTATGGTGCCTCTCTCATTTTCTGAATATGAGAAATCATGCCCTGCAATTGCAATAAATTCCATAAATAATAAAAAATTTTACTTTAACCCGTTTAATTACCAGTCATATAATATGATAATAACTGGAGAAACAGGTTCTGGCAAGACCTTTTTCACCAAAAAAATTCTTAAATCCCTCCATGAATACTATGAAATGGCATTTATCATAGA
>NZ_LKBG01000036.1 GCF_001402945.1 Acidiplasma aeolicum | reverse complement strand
TCAAATGTTGGAAGGGTCATTGCCATTGATATCACATTTACACCATATTTCGTCTCAACCGGAAGTATTTTCCCGTTTTCATCTCCATAGATCTTTTCATTTTCAATGCCAAGTATTTTTGCATCATCAGGTCCGCTTATGTCGGCATCAAGCAATCCAACCTTTAAACCCTGAGATGCGAGGGTCACGGCAAGGTTTGTGGAAAAAGTTGATTTGCCAACACCCCCCTTACCGCTCATAACAAGTATGGTATGCTTAACGTTATACTTAAGGGATTTTCCCGGTGGGCCTATCTGTGGTCTTGGGGGCGGCTCATTGATTTTTATATTTCCTGTCATAGATTAGTATATATTTTTTTTATATTTAATGCTAATTTAATTATTAAAAAAATGTGATATTTAATAATGAAGCATGGTTATATTTATCAGTCTTTAAGTGCTGAATTAAGGCGTGCAATGGCCCTAATCACACCCAGGTGTGTAATTGCCTGTGGGAAATTGCCAAGCAGGCTGCCGGTTTTGGGATTTATCTCTTCAGAAAATAAATAAAGATGGTTTGATTTTGATAAAAGCGTTTCAAGAACTTTTTTTGCATGCTCGGTCCTGCCCATTAAAATAAGATCTTCCACATACCAGAAGCTTAGCAATAAAAATGGATTATCCATTGATTTTAAACCATCGTCCTTATTATATCTTAAAAACAGGTAGTTTGGGGTCATTAAATTTGATTCTATGCACCTGATTGTATTTATAACACGTTTATCCTTTATATTAAGGAAATCCATTAAAGGAAGTCTTAGAAGTGATGCATCAATATTTTTGGAGTCATAGGACTGGACAAAGCACTCCATTTCATTGTTATAACCATTTTTTAATATATCCTCCTTTATTTCTTTCTCCACCTTTCTCCATGTTTCATATGGTGCAGAGTATCCGAGTTTTTTGCCCATTAAAATTGCCCTGTGAAATGCAGACCATGAGATTAATTTGGAATAAACATAATGTTTGGGTTCTGTTCTAAATTCCCATATGCTTGAATCAGGGTACTTCCATATTACCTCAAGCTTTTCAAGAATGCCAAGAACAAAGTCCCATAACTGTGTGGTTATTACTCCATCTGCAAGTGAAAAGTGGTAAATAGCATTTATTATTGAGCCATACTGATCCAGCTGAAACTGGCCAGATGCCTTATTGCCTATCCTTACAGGCCTTGAGTTTCTGTAGCCAGAATAATCAAGTACTTTTTCCTTTAATATGGATTCGTCATTAATTTCATAAATTGTTTTAATTGCCTTCTGCTTATTTATTTTATACATGATATCATAGATAAATTTTGTGGCCTCACCGTTTAAACCAATTAAGGATAGGGCCTCTATAACATAGGCAGTATCCCTAATCCAGGTAAATCTGTAATCCCAGTTTCGGTCACCACCAATTGATTCGGGCAGGCTTGTTGTTGGTGCTGCCACCATCATGCCTGTTGGGTCATAAAATAGACCCTTTAGTGTGAGTGCCGATCTTAAGACATATTTGCCATATATTCCCTCATAATTTAACTTATTTGACCATGCTTTCCAGTACTTTCTTGTTTCGTTTAACCGTTCTATTGATTTGTATTCTAAAATATTATTTATATGCGTTATGCCTGTGGAAACAACAATCCAGTTATAGCCAGTTCTTTTCATCTGGAAGGTTCCGTATATTGTATCCCCATCCTGCCTAAAATTAAAATTGCTTGACACCCCAACTGTCTTATTTAATGATCTAAATATATATCCGTTTTTATTATGCTCCACCGATGGTTTAATTTTACCGTAATTAAAACTGGGTTTAATTTTAATCGTGATTTTAATATTATCCTCAAATGGTTCAATAAATCTGTGTATTTCCGGCATGTTTATTGTTGCATACTCTGATGCGGGAAGAAAATCAGTTATTCTTACTATTATTCCATTTTCATCATAAAATTCTGTTACCAATATATTTGTGAGCTCCTCATAATACTGATTCACCATCAATCCAGAACGATTCGGTCTGATGGAAAAATACCCACCACGGTCTGCATCAAGTATTGAATCGAAGAGTGGTTCTGAATCAAAATTTGGCAGGCATGCCCAGTCAATGGTACCATCCATGCCAACCAGTGCAGCGGTTTTATTATTAAAAATTACTCCATGATTCTCTATTTTTATATAATTTTCAGAATAAACATCTTCGATCTTTTTAAGACGCCCATAAATTTCCATTGTGTATGTCTATTTGAAGCGTATATTTATATTTTTAATACGGATATTAATTATTAAAATAAAAATAGATTTAAATAAAGAAAAATTATAGTCGTATTAAAATGAAACAAATAAGCGCGGACATAAATGGGGGTAAAATTAACATTTATATAGGTTCAGGTCTTGAAGATTATATAAACAATAACATATATGGAAGGAATGTTAGCTTTGTTTCAAAATCCCTGTCCGGATACCGTAACAAATTAAAAAAAATTAAATCTATAAAGATTTACATGCATGATGGAGAATCAATAAAGGATTTAAGATATCTAAGATTTATAGTTAAAAAACTGATAGATTTAAATATTGAAAGATCAGATACAGTATCATATATTGGTGGTGGAACTGTTGGTGATTTAACCGGATTTGCATCATCGGTATATAAAAGGGGAATAAATCTGGTTGCGGTTCCAACAACACTTCTGGCACAGGTTGATTCTTCCATAGGTGGCAAGAACGCCATAAATTTTAGCGGCATTAAAAATGTTATTGGAACATTTTATAATCCAAAATATATATTCAATGATACAGATTTTTTATTAAATTCCGATAAATCGCTTTTAAATGATGGCATGGCAGAGATTATTAAAATGGCGATCATCAATGATGAAAATTTCTATAATTATCTTAGAAATAATAACATGGACACAATTTTTAACCAGAATGATCTGGAGAATATAATATATAAAAGCAATAAGATAAAACTTAACATTGTTTCAAGAGACTTTTTTGATAAAAATAAGATCAGATATCTTTTAAATTTCGGCCATACAGTAGGACACGCAATAGAATCATTTACCAGTAATGATGTTTCCCATGGAACCGCAATTGCAAATGGTATGCTTGCCGAGAATTATATAGCATATAAAATGGGCCTATCTGAAAATTTTTATGATGAAATAATTACAATTCTGGAAAATTATAGAATCCCATTATTAAATTTTAAAAATTTTGATCCGGATATTATAATAAAATATATTTTAAATGATAAGAAAATGGAATCTGGCAAAATTAATCTTATTGTTCTTGACAGGATTGGAAAATCACATACAGAGGCTGTTGAAGTATCAGAAATCAAAAGGTATTTTTCTGAATTTCTTGAGGTAAAAAAATGAATGCATCCGCACTTATAGGAAAACCAGTAACACATTCTGCCGGACAGTACATATATAATAAAATATTCAAAAAAAATAACATTAATTCTATTTACCTTAGTATAGACCTTGATATGGAAAATATACCAGTTTTTATAAGATTTGCACGTGAGAACCTGTTAGGATTCAATGTAACAGCCCCGTATAAGGAAGTTATTTTAAAATACCTTGATGTTATAGATGATACCGCATCAGGCATAGGTGCTGTAAACCTCGTTAAGAACTGTTCAGGAAAATTATATGGATACAATGCCGATTATAACGGTTTTTTATTTTCTCTTAAGCATAATAAAGTTGACCCCAATGGCAAAAAAATATTAATACTGGGCACAGGTGGAACGGCCAGAATGGTTTATTATGCGCTTAAAAGTAATTACAAATGCACTGTCTTTAACGCCACAAGAAATTTAGAAAATAAAAAGAATAAAAATTTTTTTGATAACCTAATAGCATATGATGAGCTGATGCCAGAATATGATATTATAATAAACTGCACGCCTGTTGGAACATTTCCTGACATTAAGTCCCCAATTGATGGATCCAAGATTATGCATAAATCCACAGCCATTGATATGATATACAATCCACAGAAA
>NZ_LKBG01000035.1 GCF_001402945.1 Acidiplasma aeolicum | reverse complement strand
TCTGGAATTTTTCTGAAACTTGGATTTATTCTGAATATATCACCACTTACATATGCATATTCCTTTCCTGGTATGTCTGGAACAAATGTATCTGTTCCAGTGCCTATTATTATATAGTCTGCACTGTAAAGCTTTTCCAAGCCATCAGCATTAACCTTTACTGTATGTTCGTCAACAATGTACGCTGCACCCCTTAAAAGCGTAACTCCTGAATTTTTAATCTCACGATCGTGATTGGCATATCTTATTTTCTGAACTGAATCCTTTCTTTCAATTATTTTTTCATAGTCAATATTAAAGCTATAAAATTTTTTAACTCTGGCGTAATTGTGCACGTTTTCAATGATTGTTTTTGATGGGACACATCCCTCTGAAAGACAGTTTCCAGATAGGACACCCTTTTTGTCGACCATTAACACACTGTAACCGGACTGGTCAAGCCTGAAGGCGGCAGGATAGCATGCCCCACCAGCACCTATTGTAATTACATCGTAATGTTCCATAACTTAAATATAATAGAACTATAAATAACATTTACCATAAAATTAAATTTATTTATTTTTTCCTCATTAATACACTTCCCATATCAGAAAATCCTTTGGATGTGTAATATACCCTGTGGCAGCTGGGGCAAACATACGCCTCAAAATCCCCTATATATTCATTATTTTGATGGTAGGGAGCATTCTTTAATTGCATATCAATATTGCAATGTGGGCAGACTTTTACATTATTTATTTCCATAATTTTTATAATATAATGAAAATACTTAATGTTTTTTTATTATAAAAAGTAAAAACATCTTATATACTTCATTCATACTTTTAAAAATGCTGGAATCCAAATCATTGGTTAAAAAATGTTTTACTGTTCTGGGGTATTAAATTCCAGTCCTTTATAAATCTGTTAACATTCATTAATGTTTCCGGGTGGTCGAGCATCTGCTTTAATACTCCATATGGTGCTGTAACAGCGTCAACACCTGCCATTCCGCACTCGATAATCTGAACTGGATTTTTAATTGCAGCCCCCATTATTTTTGTTTTCATATTATAATTATTAAACATGGTTCTTATTGTTTGAATAACCTTATATGAACTGTTACCTGAATCATCTATGCTGCTTAAATATACAGTTGAATATTCAGCATTATTTTTTGCTGCGGCCAAAGCCTGCAGAGGGGTAAATATTGTGGTTGCGTTAATTTTAATGCCCCTGGATCTTAATGAGGCCATTGCAGCCATCCCATTTTGTGTAACTGGAATCTTAACTATTACATTAAGTCCAAGAGAATGTATTTTCATCGCCTGTTTTAAAATGGTGTCGTATTCATCTGATGTTACCTGTATGTGCACCTCACCATTAACATGTTTTATAATATTGTTAATGATCCCCGCAGTATCATTATTGTCATCCACTTCCTTAGATAAGATTGACGGATTTGTTGTTATGCCATCCAGAATGCCGTAACGGGCTATATTATTTATTTCATCAATATTTGCTGAATCCAGAAATATTTTCATTGTAACCTAATTTACATACATAATTTATATTTAAGTGTTTATTATATTTTTATAAATAATTCATTGAATTTAAACTAAATTTTTCTTATAAAGCTTGAAGACCTTAAATATTTTAAAAATAGTTCCTGGTACAATGCAGCATTTTGGGATGGTTCAAAAACTTCATGATAATCCTGTTTAACGTCATGCCCCATTGATATTAGGGCAGCGCCGTATGCTGTGCTGTTCACATTGCCTAAATAAACAGTTTTATTGAAAACATCTGATATTATTTGAACCAGCAGTTTGCTTTCTGCACCACCACCGGATATTACTATTTTTTCTGCCCCCTGATTCATCTCTTTATATACATGTTTTAAATTAAATGCTATGCCCTCCATTACAGACCTTATTATGTCATTTCTGCTGCTGCCTGAACTAATGCCGGAGAATGATGCACGAACGGTGCTTGAATTAAATGGTGATCTCTCACCGTTAAGGTATGGAAAAAATAGAATGCCATTGCTTCCAGGGTCTGAAGACATGGCGAGTTTCTCTGATTCCTTATAACCTAAATTTAAAATGCTATTTATCCATTTTAATGATAATGCACCTGACTGTGTTACACCCATTAAATGCCATTTATTTTTTTGTGCATGGCAGAATAAATGCAGTGAATTATTTTTGGGAATTTTATATTCCTTTAAAAGCTTAAAAACGACACCGGATGTGCCAAGTGTTATACCGAGGTCATTTGGTCCAAGCCCCATCCCTATGGCAGATGCCTCCTGATCACCTGCACCGGCCCTTATTTCTATTCCATCATAATATGAATCAGTATCGTATGATTCATTTAAATCCCCGAATATTTCTGGATATATGTCTAAATGTTCAAATATCCGGGTCCATGATCTTTTTTTAACATTTAAAAGATATGTGCCTGATGCATCAGTTACATCTATGGATTTTTTCCCTGTTAAATAATATTTAACAAAATCCTTTGCTATAAATGCATTTTTCATCTTTTTAAAATTTTGTTTTTCATTATATTTTATCCATAAAAGTTTAAGCAGGCTGAAATTTGAGAGTGGGTAATTTCCAGTTTCATTAATTAAATTTTTTAACCCATATTTTTTGATAAGAAATTGTGAGTATTTATATCCTCGGAAATCTGACCATAAAATGGCATTTCTCACTGGCTTTTCGTAGTCGTCTGTTATTACAAATGTGTGCATCTGGCCTGTAAAGGCCATTGATTCTGGCCTTTCAGGCAGTGATTCCATGATTTTTTTAAATCCGTTTATCCAGTCATATGGGTTTTCCTCTGCATAACAATTATTAAAATAAATCTTATAATCTATTGATTTTTCAAAAATTATGTTTCCTGAACTGTCAATCATAACTGCCTTTATTGCATTTGTACCCACATCTATGCCGAGATAAGACATTTATGAATTTAATATATTTTTTTATATAAACTTATTTAATAAATCTGGTTTAAAAATTTAATGAATCTATAAATCAACTATAGTTTTAATATATTTTGCATACTCACCGTTTTCAAGGTAATCAGGAAGCTGTTCCAGGCCTATGTGTTTTTCTGTAAGAGGTTTCATCCTTTCACGGTATTTTTTTATTATGCTAATGGCAGTTTCAAATGTATTCCTGTATCTAAAAATCCCATGAACAGTGATCTCATTTGATGTTATTTTTAAATTGTTTAGGCCATCTTCATTACCCATTCCAATCAGAAAAATGTCACCGCCCCTTTTTACATGTTCAAGGGCAAATTCTGAGGCAAATCCACTGCATTCAAAAACAGCATCAAATTTGTCCCTAATTTTATCATTCAAATAGGCATTAAAGCCACATTTACTGGCATAATCCATCTTTTTTGGATCCACATCACTTAATGTTACACTGGCACCACTTGATTCCGCAACAAATGCAGTCAATATACCAACGGAACCGGATCCTGTAATGAGTACAGAATCACCGGGTCCTATAAGGGACTTTCTTACTGCGTAAACACCAACAGACATTGGCTCTGCAAGGCTTGCCTCTGAGGTTGAAAGCCCTTTAGCATTATAAACAAAGCCCTCAGGATGAACAATATATTCCCTCATTGAACCATCAACCGGAGGTGTGGCAAAGAATTTAATATCGGAACATAGATTGTATCTTCCAGATCTGCAATAAATGCATTTCCCGCATGGTATTCCGGGTTCTATGGCAACAACATCACCACGTTTAATATTATCACCATCAGATTCTGCTATTCCTCCAGTTTCATGGCCAAGTATCATTGGGGATTTTAAAATAAAATCACCAATCCTTCCACTGGAATAATAATGAACATCAGAACCACAGATACCCACTGATTTTACCCTTATCTTTACATATCCATCCGGTACATAATCCGGGTTCTTTATATCCCTGATTTTTAAATTTTTTTGGGACTCCAGTATTGCCGCCCTCATTATATATTTTATTTTCTTATCATTTAATTTCATTCTTGGTTTATATTCTTTTA
>NZ_LKBG01000034.1 GCF_001402945.1 Acidiplasma aeolicum | reverse complement strand
AATTATTTATCTTTATAATATGTTAAATTTATATTGTATCTAATGGAAAATTTTATATGTATTTTTATGTTATTATAATATGGTAAAAATATTAATTCTTACAGGAGATGCAGGAGAATCTCTGGAGGTAATGTATCCACTACAGCGAATGAGGGAGGAGGGCTATGACGTTGATGTTGCCGCACCTGAAAAAAAGAAGATACAGCTTGTGGTTCATGATTTCGAGGATGGATTCGACACATATACAGAAAAATTGGGATATAAGCTTCAGGCAGATCTGGCATTTAGGGATGTAAATCCTTCAGAATACGATGCCTTAATTATCCCGGGGGGCAGGGCACCTGAATATATAAGAAATGACCCTGATTTTAAAAGAATAGTTAAGTACTTTTTTGAAAAAAATGAACCGGTGGCAGAGCTATGCCATGCACCGCTGGGATTGGCTGCTGCGGGTGTTTTGAAGGGAAGAAAAACTGCAGCATATCCGGCACTTGCACCTGATGTTGAAATTGCAGGGGGCACATTTGTGGATGGCGCAGCCGTCATCGATGGAAATCTAATATCGGCAAGGGCCTGGCCAGATCATCCACAGTGGATGCGTGAATTTATAAAATTGTTAAAATCAAGATATGAAAAATAAAATATTTTTTTAAATCCACAATATTAAAGGTAATCCGGACCAATTGGAGTAATCCTTACCCTCCTTCCGGTATTAAGTTCTATGGCCCTTGCAAGGGCTGATGGCGTGCCTATAGTTGGGGATTCTCCCAGACCTTTGGCATGGCTTGGTACATCGGATGGATTCTCGGCTATATGTATATGAAACTTATCCGGTATATCATCTGCCTTTAACAGCCCCGCCAGTGATATGCTGTTTGTAATCAGCTGGCCATCGTCTGAATATTTTATGCCCTCTGATAATACCTGGCCAATGCCCTCAAGGGCGCCACCCTGAATCTGACCAATAACATTTCCCATATCCAGAACATTGCCAAGATCGTAATAACAGTACCAGCCGGTTATATCAACACTGTGGTTTAAAACCCTTGCAGTGATCATGTTTGCATTTAATGAATTAAGTGAAAAATCGGCAGAGAAGAAATCCTCTGCATCAAAGTGATTATTGAGTAATTTGTCCGGTGCGTATTCTCCAAATTTGGATTTTACCTGTTCCCTTATCTTCTTGCATGCATTTACAAGAGCCGAACCACCCACTATGGCGGACCTGCTTCCCCATGCACCAACACCCTCATCAAGCTCCTTTGTATCACCATTTTCAAGTGTAACCAGAGATTCATCAACATTAAGATATTCCTTTATTATATTCCTTGCCCATGCCTCATGACCCTGCCCATGTGTATCACCACCGAGATAAACCTTTATATGTCCATCTCCTGAAACTATTCTGGCACTTTCTCCGGGCCTTGTTGATGGAATTAAAACAAAGAATGATAGTCCTGTTTTTTCATTCTTTGATATTTCATAATAATTCATGGTTTTAAGGGCTTTTTCAAGGAATGGCCTGGATGCATCCATGACCTGAAGCCCGGTTGGTGATGTAAACGGTACATCGGATGCATTTATTAACCTTACATCTGCAGGGTCCTTTCCAATTCTATCTGCAAGCAGGTCAATCATCCTCTCCATAATAAATGATGCCTCCGGCCTGCCAGCACCCCTGTATGGGCCCATTGGGGATTTATTTGTTATTACAGATGAAGCCTCAACATAAACATTTTTTATTAAATACGGCCCGGTTATCTGATATCCTATAAAATAGGGTGCAAAAGAACCCGTACCAGCATCATATGCGCCTGCATCAACATAAAGTTTAACCTGAATGCCGGTGATTTTACCATTATTTTTTGCATATATTTTTGCCCATGATTTTACACCTCTGCCCGCATATGCCGCCATGAGGTATTCAGATCTTGTTTCTATCCATTTTACCGGCTTTTTATATTTCATTGAAGCATATGCCGCAATTAAATATTCGGGATAATAACCGCCCTTGGAACCGAATGCACCGCCGGTATCAGCCTGAATCACCCTAATTTTATCCCTATCAAGGCCAAGTGTGGATGCCAGACCATTCTTTATTGAATGTACAGACTGCGTTGAGGCATAGAATGTTAAAAAACCATCCCGATAATCTGCAATGCATCCCCTTGTTTCTATGGAATTGCCAAGGATTCTTTCATTAAAAAATTCATCCTCCAGGGAGATATCATAATCTATATCCTTTTCATCAAATTTTGTGCCAAGTGTATACGATGCCAAAATATTGCTGGATGCACCGTTATGAACAGGATCACTTTTAAGTGATTCATCAATGGATGATACTGCCTGCATTGGTTCGAAATCGACGTTTACTTCAGAGAGTTTATCCTCACTATCATATTTATTTTTCCCAAAAACAGCAGCTATGGGCTGACCAACATAGTTTACATAATCAATCGCAAGTACCGGTTCCCGATATAATTTTAAATCCTCTCTTCCTCCAGAAAGATCAGCCATCTCTCCCACTGCAGCCTTATAGTATGCCCTGAGTTCATGTGAATTTAATCCACCATCTATATTCTTTAACCTTGCCCTTGCATATGGGCTTCGATAAATACTCATATAAAGCATGTCCAGCAGATTTATATCATCTATATACCTTCCACGTCCGTTAACCAAAAACGCCTTTTTTCCAGAATACATATGGGTCAATAACATGAAGCATTTAAAAAAGATTTCGAATATACAATTAATTAATAAATAATTTATATCAATATTCTTTTTTGCATAAAATTAATTATGTTTATTCTTTATAATGGTTTATCCATGAAAAAATATTTCATATCAATAGATGAGGGAACAACATCAACAAGGTCAGTAATATTCAATGATGATGGAAAAATTGTGGGAATTGAATCTGAGAGAATTAATCTATATTATCCGGGCAATGGCCTTGTTGAGTTTAATCCACTTGAAATTTATAATGCAGTTTTAAGAACATTAAAAAAATCAATGGAAAATGCAGGAATAGATTCCAGCCAAATATGCTCAATTGGAATTACGAACCAGCGTGAGAGCATTATAATATGGAATAAACGTACAGGAATCCCTGTTTATAATGGCATATCATGGCAGGATAAAAGGAAAATGGATATTCCAGATTTTAATAATTATAAAAAATTGATAAGAAGAAGAACAGGGCTTGTTGCAAATCCATATTTCAGTGCAATGAAAATTAAATGGGTGCTAAATAATGTTAAAGATGAATTAGGCACGGTTAAAAATGGGGACTTGCTTGCCGGAACCATGGATTCATGGATACTATGGAAACTTACAAATGGGGCCGTGCATGCAACTGACCACACAAATGCATCCAGAACCATGCTGTTTAATATTTCAAAACTTTCATGGGATGATGATTTACTTGAAATATTTAAAATACCCAGAGATATTTTGCCTGAGGTACATTCATCCACGCATAATTTTGGATATGCAAAAATAAGTGGAAATAGCATTCCTGTAATGGCCATGGCAGGCGATCAGAGTGCATCCATGGTGGGCCAGAACGCACTTTCCAACGGAAACGTAAAGAATACTTATGGAACTGGATCATTTATAATGGCAAACACCGGCAAAAGGATTCTAAATGCCCATGGCCTTATATCCACAGTGGCATATTCACTTAATGATGGGTGTGCATATTATGCGCTTGAGGGAAGCATATTCAACTCGGGATCGGCATTTGAATGGGCACTAAAGGCATTAAATGGAAAAAATACATGGTATAATCTGGATAATAAAAATGATGTTTACTTTGTTCCGGCATTTTCTGGCCTGGGATCACCTTACTGGAATGATGGTGCCCGTGGCATGTTTATAGGCATAACAAGAAATACCGGAAATAAAGAGCTTATTTCAGCGGTTATCAAATCTATTGCATTCCAGGTGGAGGATGTTATTAGAATTATAAGAAAAAAGTTGGGTATAATTGATTTGAGATGTGATGGTGGGTCCAGCAGAAATGATGAACTTATGCGCTTCCAGGCGAGGCTATCCGGAATTAATGTATTAAGGTCAGAAAATCCTGAAAACACTGCTGCAGGTATTTTTTACCTGAATGCGGTATCCTCCGGCATTATGAAAATTGATGATATAAAGCATCTCTGGAAATTTGACAGAATATTTAAGCCTGATCTGAATCCCGATTCATATATAAATGATTATTTAATTTGGAGAAGGGCTGTTAGGAGATCATTGAACTGGATAAGATGATAAAAATGTTAAAATTAAATTTAATCATTTATTCAATAATCTTTATGTAACATGGTATTATAATATCCTGAAATAAATGTCGATTAATCTAATTATAGCAGAAAAGGCTGATGCAGGCAGGAGGATAGCATATATACTTTCAGAAAAAAACATGCACCAGAAAAAGTCAAAGAATATAAGCTATATTGAATTTGATGATAATGGTGAAAAAAATATAATGGTTGCACTTAGCGGCCATATTGTTGAATCTGATTTCCCCGAAAGTTTTAAGGACTGGATAAAATCAGACCTTGATAAGCTTATAGATTCAGAGATTGTTTATAATATTAAGAATAAAAAAGCCTCTGATGCACTTCAATCATTTAATGATATAAAAAGAGTCATTATTGCAACTGATTATGATCGTGAGGGTGAGTTAATAGGTGTTGAATCTTTAAAATTCCTTAAAAATTATACAGAGGTAAAGCGTGCAAAGTTCAGTGCACTCACAAATCAGGAAATAAAGGATGCATTTAAAAATTTAATAGACGTTAATTATGGACTTGCAGATTCGGCAAGGGCCAGGGAGGAAATAGACCTTCTATGGGGTGCAGTTTTAACCAGATTTTTTTCGGTTACAAGCAACAGATTATGGAAGGATTTTATTTCTGTGGGCCGTGTGCAGACCCCAACACTTGCACTTATTGTCAAGAGGGAAGAGGAAATACAGAACTTTATACCTGAAAAATATTATCAGATTTCTGTAAAATTTAACAAAAAAATAGATTTTACGGCTAGATATGAAAAAGATATTAAGGATAAATCCGAGGCTGAATCAATTTTTAATGACATAAATAACAGGGATGGCACGGTAAAAAGCTATGATAGGGAGGAGAAGGAAGTTTATAAGCCTGTACCATTCAGCACAACAGAATTTCTGAGAGAGGCATCAAGGCTTGGCATTACACCTTCAAATGCAATGAAGGTGGCTGAAAAACTTTACATGTCTGGATTAATAAGCTATCCAAGAACTGACAATACAGTGTATCAAAGGTCAATACCATTAAAAAGCATAGCTGAAAAATTCCTTAAATCAGATTATGAAAACGAGGCGAAACTTGTAATCAATCAGGAAAGGATTATTCCATCAAGGGGAAAAATTGAAACAACTGACCACCCTCCAATATACC
Source organism: Acidiplasma aeolicum (assembly GCF_001402945.1). Taxonomy (GTDB): domain Archaea; phylum Thermoplasmatota; class Thermoplasmata; order Thermoplasmatales; family Thermoplasmataceae; genus Acidiplasma; species Acidiplasma aeolicum. Next base: position 15,853 of record NZ_LKBG01000034.1, on the reverse strand, counting down.
CTGTTAATTTACCGCAAAAGCCTTTGAATGGAGCATATAAAACAGTATATGATTTAATAGTTCGCAGATTTCTCGCAACGCTTTATAAAAATGCAAGGATAGAGTCATCCAGGGCAGAGATAGAGATAAATGGTCATATTTTTGTTGCAACAGGCCAGAGAATACTGGATCCGGGATGGTATGAAATTTATAAATTTAGAAAATTGAATGAAATTAGGCTTCCAGAATTAAAATCTGGAGAATCTGTAAGTGGCAGGGAATGGAACCTAGAGGAAAAGGAAACAGAACCCCCAAAAAGATATGACATAGCATCACTTTTAAAGATGATGGAGTCATTAAACCTTGGAACCAAAAGCACCAGGCATGATATAATACAGAAACTAAATGATAGAAATTTTGCCACTGGTAATCCTGTAAGGCCAACACCGCTTGGCATAGGATTTATTAAATCAGTAACATCAATCGATTCTGATATTGCAAAACCGGATATGACTGCAAAACTTGAAAAGGAAATGGATGAAATAGCCGAAAATAAAAAGAATGAAATTGATGTTGTTAATGAATCCAGATTAATGCTTCATGAGGTGCTTAAAAACTTCAGGTCAAACAGGGATAGCATTAAGGAAACAATAACAGAATATGCAAATAAGGGTGAGGTAATTGGAAAATGCCCCATTGATAATGGTGACATATCCGTTATAAAATACAGAAATTTTGAAAAAATAAAATGCAGCAACGATGAATGCAAAATAAACTTTAATATATCTGGAACACCATTAATACAGTTAACAGATAAAAAATGCCCTGTATGTGGATTGCCATTAATAAAAATAATAAGGAGGGGGCAATCACCTGAAATAAGGTGCATTGACCCAGAATGTTCCTATAATAAAAATACGTATGGAAAATGCCCCTCGGATGGCGGTGATTTGATTATAAGGCAGTCAAGATATGGAAAACGGTTTCTTGGGTGTTCAAATTATCCAAAATGCACTGTAACATATCCGCTGCCGCAGAAGGGAATAATAAACAGCACCGGTGAGGTGTGCCCTTACTGTGGTGCACCGTTGCTTTTATTAATTAACGGTAAAAGAAGGTGGAAGTTCTGCCCAAATATAAAATGTGAATACAACAGGAAGGATAAGGGTGAAAAAGCTAAGGAGTGAATTACTGGCAGTGTTCTTTTTCGTTTTATCTTCATTGCTGGCTCTTTATCTGGCAATAAATATACATCAAATACCAGGCATAGCAAGTGAGAAATCAGCGGTAAATATCTATTTTGTCCTCTATTATCTTGTATTTTTAATTGTATTTACAGCCATTATCCTGATGCTTGTAAAGAAGCATGCTGATATCATAAGGGCCATTTTTCTGGCAGCGGTAATATACATGGTATTTGTGGTATCAAGCATAATAGCCGATATAATTTCAGTTAATTTTATTGAATATTATCTAATTATAATATTAATAACCGGTATCTTTGGGTATTTAATTATATTTAAAAATGAATGGTATATCACAGATGCGGCCGGTATATTAATGATAAGCGGTTCTGCTGCCATCCTTGGCAATATTTTAAGAGTGTATATTGCAATAGCACTTTTAATAGTTTTTGCAGTCTATGATTATATATCTGTTTACAAAACAAAGCATATGGTATCCCTGGCAAGGGCAGCAGTTGACAATTCATTTCCATTGATGTTTACACTGCCTGAAAATTATAACATGAAACTCCGGGATCTTACATTCGATAATCGCGGTGAGAATAATGTTATGATGCTTGGATTTGGTGATATGGCAATACCTGAAATACTGGTAATATCAGCCAGTATAAGTAATATCTCACATATATATTTGTATTTTATACTAACAACGCTTGGTTCAATAAGTGCCATGATAATTCTTTTTTATATAAATAAAAATAAGCCTGCCCCGGGGCTGCCATTAATAAACTCCGGTGCCATAGCAGGTTATCTAATTGCATTAATAATAACAATAATTTAATGTAAAAACACTCTTTTATTGGTAAAGTATAGCGGCATCTTATATTCATTTGCACGGTTTATTACATCTGCATCCCTTATGGACCCACCCGGTTCTATTATTGCTGTAATTCCATGCTTATGGCATTCTATTACAGAGTCATCAAACGGTATGAATGCATCAGATGCCATCACAGACCCGGACGCATTATCTCCCGCACGGTCTATTGCAATCTTTAATGCCTCTATTCTTGATGTTTGGCCGGCTCCAATTCCTGTTGAAACTTTATTTTTGACCAGAACCATTGCATTGCTTTTTGTATGTGCAACTATCTTCCACGCAAATTTTAAATCGTTTATCTGTTCCTCAGATGCCTGATATTCTGTTTTAAGATCCATGGATTCAAAATTGGGATTTAGCCTTGTCTGAACCAGTACGCCACCGGAAACAGATGAAATGGCATATGAATTATCCCTTTCCATATTTGCCCTTAGTATCCTTAAATTCTTTTTCTTTTTTAAAAGTGAAAGGGCATCACCATCATAATCTGGGGCTATTAAAACCTCTATAAACTTATGCTCCATTTCCCTGGCTGTTTCAATATCCAGCTTTCTATTTACAGCAACAACAAAACCATAGGCTGATTCAGGGTCTGCATTATATGATTTATTAAAGGCCGCACTCAATGAGGCATCAGAGGCCACACCGGATGGTGTCCTGTGCTTCACTATAACTGATGTTGGTTCATCAAAATCCTGAACTGTTTCCAGCGCGGCATTGGCATCCAGTATGTTATTGTATGATAATTCCTTGCCATTTAACTGTACGGCATTTGGTATTCCCAATTTTTTTTCTGTGCGGTACATAAATCCCTTCTGATTGGGGTTTTCACCATAACGCAATTTGACACCATCATAGGCGTGTATAAATAATTCATCTGGTTCCTCACCATTGAGACGCTGGTACAGGTTATTATAAATATTTATATCATAAACTGCAGCACGGGAAAACGCCCTTAATGCAAGGTACTCACGTGCCTTCATTGATATCTCCTTGTTCACATTGAATTCATCCTCTACATACTGGTAATCATCAGGATCAGAAATCACAACAACGTTTTTATAGTTCTTTGCGGCAGCCCTGATTAATGATACACCACCTATGTCAATATTTTCAATCATTTTAGCCAAATCCCCAGTTTTTGCCGCCTCACTGAATGGATACAGATTTGAAATTAAAATATCAAAATCTGGATAATTATATTTTTTAAGCTCGTTATTGCTTTTTAAATCCCTTTTTGATAAAAGCCCGGAAAATATTGCAGGGTGAAGTGTTTTCACACGACCGTCTAAAATATCCCCAAATCCTGTTAGTTCAGATGTTGGAAATGCCTTAATGCCATTATCTGACAGATATTTGAATGTGCCATCAGTTGCATATATTAACTCAATATTATTACCCATAAATTTCAAAAAATCAAGCAGGCCGGATTTATTATAAACACTTATAAGGGCTTTCATAATAGGATATAAAAAGTTATAATAAAAATGTATTGATACGTGCGTATTACTGATAGTAATATTAATAAGTAAAGAGTAATTTAATAACCGTTTATGCAAAAGATTTAAGAACATTTACCAATCAATTCACCATGGAATCACAGTTAAAAGTGGAGAGAAACATACAGGTTGAACAGATAAAACAGAGCCCAACTGCAAGCAGGGAGGTTGAAATTGTAGAGAGAAAGGGTATTGGCCATCCTGACAGCGTTGCGGATGGGATTGCCGAATCAGTAAGCCGGGCACTGAGCAAGTATTATATTAAGAACTATGGCAGAATTTTGCATCATAACACCGATCAGGTGGAGGTTGTCGGCGGGCAGGCTGATCCAAAATTTGGTGGTGGCAATGTACTTGAACCAACATATATATTATTAAGTGGGAGGGCCACATCAACCGTTGGTGATGAAAGGGTTCCTGTAAAATCAATTGCAATAAAATCAGCAAAGGATTATTTAAGGGATCATTTTCCGGATCTTGATATAGATGCTGATGTTATGATAGACTCCAGAATAGGAAATGGATCTATAGATTTAAGGGGTTTATATGACACAAGAAAATTCAAGGCAAATGACACATCATTCGGTGTGGGATTCGCACCATTTACAGATACAGAAAAAATTGTAAAATTAACAGAAAATTACATAAACGGTGAATTAAAGAAAACACTTCCACAGATAGGTTATGATATAAAGGTTATGGGGTTCAGGAAAAACAAAACCATAAACCTTACAGTGGCAGCAGCATACGTTGATAAGTATGTGAAGGACCCAACAGAATATTATTCAATAAAGGAAGAATTAACAAACAAAATTATGGACAATGCCATAAAATACACGGACAATGATATTAAGGTATTTGTTAATACCGGGGATATAAAGGAGGATAAGGTTTATTATCTTACAGTTACTGGCCTCTCAATGGAAAACGGCGATGACGGCTCTGTTGGAAGAGGCAACAGGGTAACAGGGCTTATCACACCGTACAGGCCCATGAGTATGGAGGCTGCTGCGGGAAAGAACCCGGTTACACATGTTGGAAAGCTTTATAATGTGCTATCAAACATAATTGCAAACAAGATTGTTGAGGAGGAGGGTGGCGATATCAAGGAGGTTCTTGTGAGGATAGTATCACAGATTGGCAGGCCCGTTGATGAGCCCCATGTTGCCGGAATACAGGTTATATATGAGGACAATGTGGACCATTCCAAACATAAAAACAACATAAGGGCAATAGCCGATGACAAGCTTGCACATATATCTGACCTTACAAACATGTTCGTTGATGGCAAGGTTGATGTATTCTAAATTTATTAATAATTTTTAAAATTAATTTTTATAAAATTTTCCACATTAAATATGCATCTGAAAGATCAGAATAATAATTCTTTAATGTTGATATAATTGAAAAACCATTCTTTTTATAGAACCTGATTGCATTTTCATTGTCTGTTCTAACCTCGAGCCTAATTGTTGACAGACCGAAGCCAATCATGACCTTTGTAAGGTCGTTTAAAAGTTTAAAACCTATACCACTGTTTCTGTAATTTTTATCAACGGCAAATAAAAGTACGCGACCCTCAGTACCGGAATACTTTGACCCAATAATGAACCCGGTTATATCATTTAAATTATCATAGACAAGAAATGCCTCAGGCCATGCATTATAAAGGTCAATTATAAGGGATTTTGTATAATACTCTGAAAGTGATTCACGGATTATCTGCATAACCCTGTCTGTATCCTTTGGTTCAAAGCGGCGCGTATAACCAAAAAATGAGTTATTTATTGCCATTCAATATATAATATAATAATAAAATATTATAATTTTGTTATTTATCCAATAAATCTGGGAACAACAAGCATTGCAAAGAACAGGTTAAATAACACAATTGAGGCCATTAAAACATACCTGTAATTTTTATCCTCAAGGAAGGAAATCCAGCCTATAAAAACCACTGTTATTGGTGTAAATATTAGCACCCAGAGCCCAACTGTTATAAAGTAAAGACCATCCAGGGATCTTAATCCCTCAGGTATCAGGCCAAGGGGAAGTGACTTGGAATCAATTCCATGATTCAATGCATAGTTATATGATGATAGCTGTGACAGTGTAAATCCATCACCACCATTCTTTACAAACATTAATATTACGCCAAGTACAATAAATGATACACTTATAATTACACCGGCACGCAGAAAATAACTAATAATTATTTCATCATCATGATTTTTCATTTTATTTCACCTCCTTCCATTCCTTTCTTCTTGTATGTATGTAAAGCGCAGATATCATAATTATTGATATTGCTATGGATATAAAGAACTGTATTGTCAGTGAGAACGTAATTATAAAATTTATTATATGAAGGCCCTTAAAAACCATATCAAAACCCAAAAATGATAATATTGCAAAAAATACCCATCTTATATTCTGATTTGATATTCTTACAAGAACCTTGGCACCAAAAAACGCACCTATGAGAACCCCTATGGCTGTTGCGGCTGCTATAAAAACGTTAATATAACCCTCATACCAGTATATTGAGCTACCTGTTGCAGCCGTTATACCTATCATAAAATTACTTGATGTGGTTGTAACCTTCATTGGCAGGTTCATGGCCCAGTCCATTCCTAGAACCTTTAATGCACCTGAACCTATGCCGAGAAGCCCTGAAACAAAACCTGCAAAGAACATTACGATCTCACCAAGCCACCATCTTACACCCTTATATTTTACAGTCTGTTTCAAATGCTCATCATAGTACTGACCGGTAAGCTGGAAAACTCTTGTGGTCCAGTCTGGAGGCATTTCGGGTGGAACCTCGGCACCTATCTTTCTTATGGTCGGTATTAACGAGAATAAAAGTACAAGACCAAAGATGACATAAACAACCCATATAAGCGCATGCCTGTCTATAAATACAAGTGTCAATGAGCCGACAATTGCACCTGTTGTTGTTGCTATTTCCAGACCAATTCCAATCTTAATATTTGCAATTTTCTTTCTTGTGTATGCGCTTGCTGAACCTGCAGATGTTGCAATTGTTGATATAAGGCTTGCACCGGCTGCAAAAATAAATGGTATTCCATAAAATAATGTGAGTATTGGAACAAGGACAGTGCCACCGCCAAGGCCTGTTAGTGACCCTATAAAACCAGCAAAAATTGAGCCAACTAATATTGATATGAATTTTATGAGTATAAATATCAATGACATTTTTTATATATTGCTAGACAATATATATTATTTACTTTAGAAGAATAAATATTTCACATTTTTGAAAAATTGATGAGCATGTTTTTAATCCTTTTATATAATACGCTGTTGTCATTGGCATTCAACAAATCCTGTATGAATTTTTCAGGATTATTTTTGTATTCAAGGAATTTAGTAATATAATTTTTTAGTTTTTCCTCGCTATTTTTGTCCGGTTCCTTGTACACTATGCCATGTTCTATTTTATTTGTGTTGATATTTCCACGGAGCCTTATATATCCGAGGGCTGTGAATATTTTTTCCACCGGAACGCTGTTTTTAACAGAATAAAGAATTTTATATGATAGTAGCTGAACGCGGTGGTGATTTGCATTGCCCGTGTTCTTATCTGTTTTGTAATCCAGTATTATAATATTTCCATCACCTGCAAAAACGGCATCAAGTTTCCCATAAAACATTATTGAATCATCTATGCCCTTGAATTCATCAAACATTTCATTAACCTTTATTATTATGCCTGTCTCCGATTCTATCTGCCTTGCATTAAAATTTCTTTCTATTTCATTGTTTATTGATCTTATTCTTTCCAGTGTGCTGGCCTGATCCTCCTCAAGATTTTCCTCTTCTATTTCATTTTTATAGTTTAGTTCCGCAAGCTCATGGGATTGGAGCCCTATTAACAATGCTGTTGTTTTTTCATCCAATCTTAATATATAGCGTTTTAAAAACTGGAATGGATTATCAATTGAGCTTATTAATGAAAATGATAGGACATTTTTTGATTTAAAAAAATTATATATTTCTGATACAAGCCATGATGTATTTTCACTAAGTATATCCCTTGATCTATCATAGTTACCGGCAACAAACTGAAAATAGGCCTCATTGTATTTATTAAATGAATTATTATTTAAACCGTCAGTATTACCGCTTAAAACAGTTGAATATTCAGGTATGGAAAAATTTGGCATCTCCCCGGGCGTGCTTATAATGGTTAAATTATATTTTGCCCGGGTTATTGCAACGAAATTTATTCTAATGCTCTCCTCATCAAGTTCCTTTTCCACATCTATATTTTTTATTGATTTTATTATCGCCGAGCTTATAACATCTATAAACGCCTCGGATTTTCTTGTTTTTTTTGGGATGTAAATTACATTATCAAATTCTCTCCCCTTTGCCTTATGTACGGTTGTTAAAACAATATCTTTTTCTCCGGCCTCCATAAATTCCTCTGAATAAATCAGGTCAAGAAAATTAAAAAAGTCAGACCTTGTATAATCACTGTTCATGGAGAAAAATTCATCTATTGCGGCCTTAACCGTTCTTGCTGTAATAAAATATTCGCGATTTATTGATGCTGCTATTGGTATTATTCGTTCCTCAAATATTTTTTTAATGGTTTCCCTGTTAAATCCCATTTTTTTAAGCCCAAGAACAGGATTATCATCACTAAATATATCCAGTGTATAATTTGCATTTTTTATATTTTCGGAAGTTTCAAATGCCTCCTTTAATGTCATCCCAGAAAATACTGAAAATAGAGACCTTGTTATATTTTCGGGGTCATCATAAAAAATTCCCCTCAAAAAGTTTATTATATCATTTTTAGCCTCAATTACGGTATGCGTTGTTGTGTCACTTGAGTATTCTATTCCGTTTCTGTCCAAATATTCTGATATTAATGATATCTGATCATTTGTTCTGGCAAGTACACCTGTTTTTCCCTTTAAACCCTTTAGTGCCATTGCAACAGTGGCCTCTGGGTTTTCTGATTCTATAATAGTAACAATATTTCCCTGTTCCATTATACCATGAAAATTGTTTAGCTCCTCTGAACTGTCACTGGCATTTTTGATGTAATACGCTTTAGCATATTTTAATATGTTTTCAGTGCTTCTGTAATTTGTATCAAGGGATTTTTTTGTAAAATTGGGGTCTTTAATTAGGGATTCAAAAACTGAAAGTGCACCTCCCTGAAAACCAAATATGGATTGTTTTTTGTCTCCAACAAAGTATTTATTTTCACCTGCTGAAAGTGCAAGCTGGGCCTCAAGCTCATTTACATCCTGAAGCTCGTCAACAAAAATATATTTATAATTATCCCTGTATTGAAGTTTCAAACACTGCATTAAAAGATCATTAAAATCATAATTATTTTTATTTTCCTCATAGTATTTGAAAGCCTCTATAAAATATTCAAACAGATATAATTCCTCTTCCATTGATATGTTTCTTATCCTTTTTTGTTTGTATAGATTCTTTACATTGATTATTATATCATCATGATTTTTAATAATATCTTCTGGAAGTATACCAAAGCTTTTTATGTATCTTAATGCGTTTTCTATCTTTGGTATTAACGTATCAATAATATATTCACGTGAATAATTAAATGCCCTAATTTCATTTAATTTTTTAAATATGAGGTATCTTACCACATTGTAAGATATTATGTCCCTATGGTTTAGACTTTCACTTAGCTGTTCATATGCATATCCATGAAATGTCATGACCTTAATATCGTATGCATTTCCCGGGATGTTAAATTTAGAAATAAACTCATTAATTTTAGAACGGAGCTGTTCAACGGCCTTGTTTGTAAACGTTATGCACAGGATATCCTTAGCCGAAATGCCGTTTTTTAATAATTTTGCAACCTCCATTGATATGTTTGTGGTTTTACCTGTGCCCGGATTGGCGATGACCAGAGTGTTCATGACAAGATAATATTGTTTTAATTAATAATAGTTTCATGTTCTTATTTTTGTACATTTACTTATATTATAATAAAATTTATATAAACATAGCAATATTAAAAATACGTAAATATCAATTAATTATATATTAACCATGGTTGAATTATCCAAATTAAAATTTGGTGATGAGTTGCTTAAGCGTGGATTTGCCAAAATGACCAAGGGTGGCGTTATCATGGATGTTACCACGGCCGAGCAGGCAAAGATAGCTGAAAAGTCAGGTGCCGTGGCAGTAATGGCGCTGGAAAGGGTTCCAGCAGATATAAGAAAGGAGGGTGGCGTGGCAAGAATGGCAGACCCACTAAAAATTAAGGAAATAATAAATGCAGTATCAATACCTGTCATGGCCAAGGTTAGAATAGGGCACATAACTGAGGCATATGTGCTTGAAAATCTTGGTGTTGATATGCTTGATGAAAGTGAGGTATTAACACCTGCTGATCCATTTTATCATATAAACAAGAAGCTTTACAAGGTTCCTGTGGTATGTGGTGCAAGGACATTTCCAGAGGCTGTAAGGAGAATATTTGAGGGCGCAGCAATGATAAGAACAAAGGGTGAGGCAGGTACCGGAAATATAATAGAGGCAATGAGGCACATAAGAACAGTAAATGATGGAATAAAAATACTGAAGGATTTAACAAATGATGAATTATACAATGTTGCAGAATCCATATCAAAAAGCTATACATCACTGAGAGAACAGACATCCATGGAGCTCTTTGGTGATTCAAAAAAACTGCCACTTAATGATGTTTATTATGGAATGGATGCCAAGACAATAATAGATTCAATATTTAAGGTATTAAAGGACATTAAAAAAATGGGCAGGCTTCCGGTTGTTAATTTTGCCGCTGGAGGTGTTGCAACACCTTCCGATGCTGCGCTGATGATGAAAATGGGCATGGATGGTGTTTTTGTTGGCAGCGGAATATTTAAATCGAGGAATCCTGAGAAGATGGCCCAGGCAATTGTTGATGCAACAGAAAACTTTGAGGATTACAAGCTAATTTCTGACGTTTCCTCTGGACTTGAGGGTATGGCCGGTCTTGAAATAGAGAATATAGAAAAACTTCAGGATCGCGGCTGGTAAACAATTGTTAAAAAAAATTATTATATTTTATATTAAATTTTTTTTAATTTCCCATAAATTTCATCATTCTCTGTTTAACATCTGCCGGAAGTTCATTTAGGGTTTCCTGAATCATTTTCATATCCCTGGATTTAATATCGTCAGGAAGTTCTGAATTTGCCCTCATTCTTAATGAAACAAAGGCACTTAACTGGTTGTCAGGCAATGATGAGGCAATTGTCATATTTGTTGTGCATAAACCAATATATGTTTTATCGTCAGCCCTGGACATTTCCATTATAAGATTTTTCATTGTGCTGACCTTGGTGTTGTCATCCTGTTTTAAAATCTCACCTAAAAGCTTCAGCATTTCATCCTTTCTTTTTTCAGGATCCATTTTTGCAATTTCCAGTATTTCTGACATAATTATCATAATCATAATAATTTTAATAAATTAAAGGTTTTTCATTATTTTTAATTCATATTTATGAAAAATTATCTATTTTATATTAGGAATCAGGCATATGTTATGTATTAACTAAATTTATTTTCTGGAAATCAATAACCATGAAATCTAAATGAGCCCCCACGGAAATGGTTGTAATTAAAATATTTTATAATACATTTATAAAGGATATCATTCCAACCTTATCCCATGGCTATTCTGAAAATTCCCGGAACGATTTTCATAATTTTTTTCAGGCTCCTTAATTGTAAAAAAGACAATTTGCACCACAGGATCATATTTTTTTATTGTAATTTTGTCTCCATAATTAATAAAGGACATTGTTAAGTTTCCATGGAAACCTGCATCAACGAAACCAAAGGATCCAAATATTCCCTTTCTGGCATACCGTGATTTTATATACAATGATGCAGTAATATTATCTGGCATGTTAATAACCTCCAACGATGAAATAAAGAATAATGTTTTACTTTCTATGTCCTCACCAGGTATGATGTTGCCGACCCTTAAATCGTAGCCGTTGGGTGTAAGCGAGGCCTCCTTAAAGTTCTCAGATATAAGCTTGCCATTTTTCACATATTCCAGTATTTCCCTGTCATTTAGCATTATTGCTTATATAACGTTTATTAATTATTTTTGTTATTACAGGGTACATAAGCAGGGCAACCGTAAATGATACATAATAACTTACATCAACACCTCCAAGATATAATTTTGATATAATTCCCTCATATACAACCCCAGGGTCCATAAATGGTATGGATAGTAAAAGCCCTGTAAGGTATGATATAATACCGGCATAATTAAAACCTGGTATTATATCAGTTCTGAATTTTGTTAATTTATTTACAATAAAGAAATCTGAAATCATTATACCTATCCATGGTGTTATCCAGTAATCGAGTATAAAAAGAAAATCCTCATAAAATGAATAAAACCGTGCATATGTTATTAGGGATAAAATTCCGGCTATTATAATGCCAAGAACTGAGGCCTGTTTTCTTGTGATTTTTATACCTGCCGTCAAAAGAGAAATGGAATTTGAATATAAATTAATGGCATCTGCTGCTATACCACCCAGAAATATTGCAAACAGACCTATGATTCCATATGGATGTAATACTGAGCTCAGGTCCGTTGCAGGATTTCCTGAGGGGTTTAATGAGATTATGGCGACAATCATTCCGGCTATTTCTGACCATATGGATGCTATAAATCCACCAAGGAATGTATAATAAAAGATTCCATGACCATCCTCGTTGAATCTTGAATAATCTGAGGCATACGGTGCCCATGACATTATGTATGAAAACGAGGTGGCCAGCGTAATTCCAAAGGCTATTCCGCTGGGATATGATACTGAGGCGTAATTTAATATTGAAGATGAATGATAAATGCCGGATACTATTATAAAAATAAATATTAAACCAAGAACGGCGGACATTGATCTTTCAAAATATGATATGGTTTTTCTTCCTGAAAATGATATAACAAAAATAATTATTGCTAGAATTATTATTGATACAATATAATTACCAAGATGAAATGCAAGAGAAAATGCAAAAGATGCCAGTACAATATTTACTGTAAGCCATCCAAGTGTATTAATGTATTGAAGTACTGACATGGCCTTTCCAAATTTAAGACCAAAGGCGCGGAAGCCCAGAACCATCTGTGGCAATCCAGTTTTTGGACCGCTTAATGACACTATGCCAACCATTGCGGATCCCAGGAGATTGCCAATTAGGAATGCAAGCAGTGATAAATACAGGTTAAGCCCCAAAATTACCGGAATAAAGCCAACAGCAAAATCCCCTATGGTTAAATTTGATGCAAACCAAAGGAAAAACAATTCTGATTGTTTATGCATTTTTTTGGCTGGTGAATCAATAAAATCAGTATTATTTTGATAATTCTTTTGAACATTGTTACCGAACAGATGTTCTCTCATATTGCATGAATATATTGATAATATATATAGTTTTTTAATAAATAAATTAAAATAATGATAAAATCAATCAGATAATTATATGGATAAAAATAAAATTATATTATGCATATAGTTTTTTATGGATGATACTGTTAAAAAAATTGAGGCAATATTATATTCAAGCAAGGAGCCACTAAAAGTTTCTGATATAGGCGATTATTTGAACATTGACAATAATGAGGTTTTAAAGGCCATTAAGGCAATAGAAACAGGTTATAAAGAGATAAACAGTTCACTCACAGTGGGGAGATTTGGAAATAAATATAAAATAAAGCTTTCTGATGAATTTTCTGATATAGTATCACCATTTATTGAGAAGGAATTCAATGATAAGGAACTGGCAATGCTCTCATATATATTTAAGCATCCAAATGCAATCTCCGGTGATTTAAGGGAACAGTTTGGATATAATTACCTTGAGGCGGTTGAATCTTTAAAAAAATCTGGCATGATATCAGCAAAAAGATATAGAAACACACACAGGTATAATGTAACAAAAAATTTTTACACTAAATTCAATATCAACAAGAGAACTTTGAAAAAAGAGGTTGAAAAATGAACATTCTGCTTGTTGGCAGTGGTGGAAGGGAGGATGCCATTGCAAGGAAAATTAATGAAAAGGATACATTATACAGTGTGATATTAAATGAGAACCCATCGATTATAAAAATGTCCCACAAATATATTAAATACGGTGATAATGCAAATGAATTTGTACTGAATTTCGCCAGGGAGAATAATATAGATATAGCATTCATAAGCCCTGATGATATATTAAATACAGACCTTAATGATTACCTGCTTGAAAATCACATACCTACAGCATCACCATCAAGAAAGGCCGCCAGAATTGAAACATCAAAGGAATACATGAGATACATAATGGAGAAATATAAAATAGAGGGCAATATAGAGAATTATGTATTTGATGATGAGGATTCACTGAAAAAATTTTTTAATGAAAATAACGGTGAATATGCTGTTAAACCAATAGGGCTCACAGGTGGCAAGGGCGTTAGGGTCATGGGCCTTCAGCTTTCAGGAAAGGATGAGGCTCTGGATTATGCGAGATACATACTTAATAGGGATGGGAAGGTCTTAATAGAAAAAAAGGAAAGCGGGGAGGAGTTCTCACTACAGGCCTTTACAGATGGAAAGCATCTTGTATTTATGCCCATCGCACAGGATTATAAAAGGCTCTATGAGGGTGACACTGGACCAAATACCGGTGGAATGGGTTCAATTACAGATTCAAATTTCTCACTGCCATTCCTGAGAGCTGGAGATAGGGAAATTGCCGAGGGAATATTAAAGAAAATAATATATGCCCTAAGAGAGGAGGGAAATCCATTTAAGGGGGTAATCTACGGCCAGTTCATGTCCACCAATCATGGTATAAAGGTTATTGAAATAAACTCAAGGTTTGCAGACCCTGAGGGTATTAACGTTTTAACATTATTAAGATCAAACATTGTGGACATATTTCTGGATATTTACAGCGAAACTCTTAAAAATAATATTAAATTTGAAAAAAAGGCAACAGTATTAAAGTATATTGTACCACCAGGATATGGAATAAATCCTGTTGAATCAGAATTAAAGATTGGAACGAATCTCGAATCTGAAAATTTTAAACTGTACTATGCCTCTGTTTCAGGAACAATGCAAACTGTCAAAACTGGACATTCAAGGGCACTTGCACTTACAGGGATTTCAGACTCAATATATGAGGCCTCAGACATAGTTGAGGAACATTTAAAGTACATAACTGGAAGTTATTATATAAGGCATGACATAGGAACAAGGGAAATGATTGAAAATAAAATTAAAAATTCAGGGTTGCAAAAACCCTGGGGATAATATTATTATTGCTTAACACAATATTATTTTTTATTACAGGTATTTTTTTATCAAGAATTATCTTATTATTTTCAACACGCCCGCGCTGGTATCTCATCATATCTGAAACGAATGCCTCATAGCTGTTTTCAGGCCTGTTTTTCACGGAACTGTGTATATTTATATTTCCTGATATTTCAGTTTTATACTCAAACGGTTTATCCGATAGCAGCATGCCACGGGACATGGATTCTGGTTCAATGTTTTTAAGTGCCAGCCCAACCCTTGACCCGGTGCTGGCTGATTCAACATCAACATCATTCATCTGTATGGATTTTATCTCTATTTCCTTATCAATATCCGAAATTATTAATTTATCATGTTTTTTAATTTCGCCTGAAAGAACAAATCCAAGGGCAACAGTGCCAACCCCCCTCACCTTAAAAAAATGATCTATTAATGTATAATTTCCGTTTAATTTTCTTTCAGGAATAACATCGGATAATTGATCCACAAGTTCCATTGGTCTGCCAGTAAATATATTATAATTTCTTAAATTTGTATTTGAAATAATTTTTTTTATTATATCCTTTTTATCCTCATCCGATATTATAAATCCATTTTTCTTGCCCATCAAATCAAGGGCAACGATCACCTCACCAAAATGTTTGTCAAGATTTTTTCCTGAAATAACGGCAATATCCGCCGGAAATATTGAATCTGTTAAGGATGAAAGCTTATCAGGATACTTTGAGGGCTCTATAAATGTAAATATCCTGTCTCCGTCCTTTCTATGGTATAATGTAATATCGCTGTTTGTTCCAGCCTTGGCAATCTCCCGTATGTATTCCTGTGCATTGTAAGTAAATATATTTAATGATTCCATTGGCATAACCATCCAGTATAATAAATCAAGTAACATTTCTGATGGTTTTTTATGGTTTTTGGCTGCAATTTTCTTTATTG
>NZ_LKBG01000033.1 GCF_001402945.1 Acidiplasma aeolicum | reverse complement strand
TAATCTCTCACTAAATGCATCCTTTATGTCATTAACCATTATTTCCATTTTTTTCTACGGATATTATTAGATTAATTTCGTATTTTTTTTCACTTGGAGCCACCATTAGAATTTATTTCTTTCTAAGTTCCATGTTTTTAATGTATTCTTTTTACTTACTATCGTCTAAATTTTCTAAATCTATATGGATACGCATTTTCTCGACTCTATTTTTTATGTACAACCCTTTCCAGATAACGCAACTTGCAGCAGGGGATTTTCTTGTTTTGTTTTATGAAGGATTTTTGCTTCTATCTATATTTTTTATGTTAATAGCAATCAACACTAAAAAAATATTCAATATTAACTGGCTTATTTCCTTTTTCTTCATGTTTTTAACTATTGGTGAGTTAGAGTTTTCTTATCTCGGAATTCCATTATATATGATAATTTTTAGCTCTGAGTATTTCATACTAAACAGGTCTAAATTCAATGTTAAAAAAACAATCTATAAAATTATTTTCTATGATATAATAATAATATCCATATTCTTCCTGATATATATGCCACTTATATTACCTTCATATTTTGGTTCATACATATCATTGTCATCTAATGGCCCAATAGCCGAACCATTAGGAGAGTATGCTTCATTCACAGATAGTTTCCAGGGCGTTTTATTCCTTATGCCATATAGTTATACTGGAGAAAAAATTGGTAATATCGCAACATATGGTCTACTTACAAATTTCAAAATGTTTTTTAATATATATCTATATCTCTTATTTTTGTGCATCATTCTTCTCTTGATTTTTAGTCTTATTATCAGAGCAATTAATTTGAAAATATATTTTATAACAATAATAGTTTCAGCCCTTCTTGGATCTGGTCCACATAGCCCTTTAAAATTTATACCTATATATTTATATGAACATTTACCTGGATACCCACTATTAAACACTTCATATTACTGGGATTGGATAGTGATTGCTCCGCTTTATTCTATCTTAATTTTAATTATATTTTCAAAACTCAGCTCAAGAAAAATGGAAATTAAAAATGTAAAAATAAAGTTTAAATTTAAGATATTTCGAAATGTTAATAGGATTAAAAAACCTATAATGATTATTTTAGTTATATTATTTGTAAGCTTATTAGTAGTACCTATAATTACACAAGATTATTATTTCGATAATGGACATGGCATAGTTGATAGGGGAGTATATGAGTACAATTATGAATCAATGTCTAACCAACTTTGTGCCCTAGAAGAAAACCAGCCTGGCGGCGTGATATTCGCCCCTCCCGGACCTGAGATATATAAAATGAACTCTAATTACTGTGATCACGCAACTTTCGCATATGATAATTATATGTCTTTTAGGGAACTCTCGGTACCATCCTATGGTAGTTCTCCATCAAATGATACACAGATAAACTGCTACTTTTATAATTTATTATATGGCAATTTAGGTGGTAATGCAAAAATAAACATGGGTCTTATTATGTCATATTTAGATATGAAATATATAGTCATATTAAGGAACATGACACAATATGGAAATTCAGCATTTAACTATTCAAATCTTCATATGAATAAATTTACAGGAATTCAAAGGATAGTTAATTCGAAAAATTATGAAATATATGATAGCCTATACACACCAGTAAGCGTATTATATTCTAATAAATTCTCAATCGATATTGGAAATCTTTATTCATTAAACACACTAGAGGCAAATAATTACGATATTAACCACATAATTCAGGTATATTCAAATAATATTAATTACAACAACTTTAGATTCTATATCAATAATGCTTCAAGTATAGAGTTGCAAAATTTATCCTATCTTAATTATCTTTACTTGGATTCAGTCAGTCACGAAACTATATATCCAACAGAATATACAATACAGAATTATTCTGCTCATTTCCCTAGATATAACTGGGCCAATGGAAGTCACTTCTATGCCCCTGAAGTATCACAACTTCCATCGTCTCCAAATAATTATGCAATTACGAGTTCGGAATATAATAATTTAAGCATTAAATTAGATGGAAGTAATAAATACAATAAAGCCTTTGTACAGATATACTTTTCTACTGTTGCTCCAAATACAAATATATCAATTTTTGCTGATAAAAGCCTAGTTGAAACAGTTAATCCACATATCGATAATAGTTCTCAAGATGGGTTTCTATTAGTTCCAATCAATTATAACGTAGATAATAATACAATACTTACTATAAATTCAGGAAATACAAGTAACGGTGTCATACCCGACTATTGGATAGATGCAATTGGGAATATCTATCTAGTCAACTCATCTAAATATATAGAAAATAAAAACATGATAAATAATATAATAAATAATGAGCATATAAAGATATATTCTTATTCTAATGCTAGCCAAATTAACCATAACTTAAACTATAGTCTTGGAAATATTACATTATCTAATAATGGTTACAGCATAAAAAGCACCAACTTTAAATTTGCTATGGTAAATTTTCCATTATATTCTGATGAAAAATCTAATTTTAATACTATAGGCAACGGCATTAATACTATTATTATAGAAAACAACATTAATAGAAATATTCATATTGATGTTACATCTTACAAATTCTGGTTATATGGCACTATTATACAATTAGTTTTTTTTACATCACTAATAACAATGTTGTTGATTTTAAGATATAAAAAATATATAATATAGAACTTAATAAATTATGAAATATTTTAAATATATGACTTCAAAGTAACTTTAAGAATTATTAATCAAACACTTTTTTGTAAACCTGTATAAGTTTATTTCTAAAAGATTCATCCGAAAATTTTTTTGATCTTTGGAATGATTTTTCTGACCATTTGGTATAATCACCTAAAAATTTATTAATTAAGTATAGATATTCTTTATAATTATAAGGATTTTTTATATATGGCATATCTTCACCCAAAATTTCCGTTGCAGTGGATAAATTATTGGAAACAACAGGCAACCCACAGGCCATGGCCTCAACAGGTGGAAAACCAAATCCTTCTTTTATAGATGTATGGATATATATATCTGATGCAGATAAATACAATGGATAGCTTTTAGAGTCTACATAACCGAGGTTTATGGCATTTTTTGAATTTAATGGAGAATTTATTTTCAATAATAAAAAATTATCCTGCAGTGAATCTGCGATATTTTCCAATGTATTTAAATTTTTATTAATACCGGTTCCAGAAACATTAATCAAGATTGTTTTGTTCTTAGGCAAGTGCAAATACTCTCTTATCTTATTTTTATTTCTTGGGCGATATATTGTTTTATCAATGCTAAATGGAATAATATAAGGAGCAATATTAAGTTCTTTTTTTATTTGTTCTGCAGAAGCTATAGAGGGAGTTATAATAGCTTTTGACTTTCTGGCTAATTTTTTAATTTTAAATTCATAATAATTATATGCCATGTCTTTTAGAAATCCTTCAAAACTGTGGGATTTAAATATATTCGTTTCATAGTAAAATTCATGCAAAGTCATAACAACATTTTTAGATTCAGAAGAAAGTGAATAATCAGAACCTATTATATGCAAATTTTTATTTTTTAATATATTTTTCTTCTTAACGTTTCTGATATTTATATAGTTTATTATAGGTACACTAAACATTGTTTTTGAGTATTTTGAAGAAAGTGATATCGAATTTTCAATAATATAATCTTTAAAATAATTCATAGAATAAAGTTTTAAATTGGTTATAACAGGTTTTAATACTCTATATGTTTCTATTGCGGCTCTCCCTATACCTGTATTATAGCCCTGATTTACTATTAATATTATTTCATTGAAATCTGCATCCACAAAGTCAGATTAATTAATGATATTAGTATTTTTGTATTATTCTATTTCTAGATTTTCAAAATGTATGCAACAATTATCTCTCCTAGGGATATGTAATAATTCCTGTGTTTAACATACCACATATACTCTATTTTAAGTATTTCTGGTTATGGTCATTTTATGTTAAACAAACTTAATGAGATATAAATAATGCTGTTGAAAAAATATCGAAAATACTTGATGTGCCCAGGGATGAGATC
>NZ_LKBG01000032.1 GCF_001402945.1 Acidiplasma aeolicum | reverse complement strand
TAATCTCTCACTAAATGCATCCTTTATGTCATTAACCATTATTTCCATTTTTTTCCTTGCATTCTCACCAAAATATTTTTCTACATAAAGTTTACCAAGGGCCTCACCAATGGATGCATCAATAACCTTCACAGCAATCTTCCACCTATCCTCCTGCTTTTCCTGCCCTAAAAGAATCTGCTTATAGAATCTAAAATTTTCATCCCGTACCTCCCTGTGCAGGAACGGTGCAGACTGATTCAGAACGTTCCACATCATGTAATGCCTTATTTTTTTTATGTCAAAATTTTCAATTATTTGCGATACGCGCTCAAAGAATTCGGGCTGGCCTATTATAACATAGCCTGATGGCATATTTATGAACCTGAGAAAGCGCAAAAGATTTAACCCGGTAAATTTATTTTTTAAATCTTCTAATTCCATTTTATTGTAGTTTTTTTCAGGATCTCTTAGCTCCTCCCTGGGCCTGCTGGCCCCTGCAAGCTCCATTTCAATTTCGAGCACATCATTTACCGCCATTTCAGGATTTTCAAGCCCATAATAGCCAAAAATATTTTTTACATATTTTTTGTATTCATTCAGAATTCCTTTAAAATTAGAATTAAGGTAATACTCACGATCAGGAAGTGATAATCCTGACTGCCCCATGTAAAATCCATATATATTACTATTTTTTGCATCTGGTTCTGTTCCAATATCAAAAAATAAGGAAAAACCCTGCATTAAAAGGTTTGCCATAAGATCAGGAATTTTGCTCCTGTCATTAAGTTCCTGTATTTCACTGATTATTTTTTCAACAGGCTGGAATTTTATTTTATCTATTAGATCAGTATTCATTGCAGATTTATAGAAATCACCAACAATTTTTTCCTCATAATTTGGGTCTTTTTTTGTAGATGCCTCCTCACATATTTTTCCAAGCAATTTTTGATTCCTATCATACAGAATAGAAAATGCCTCATACCTTACCTTGTCTGGGGGTATTTCATACCTTTCAAGCCATTTCCCGTTGGCAAATGTATAAAAATCCTTAAAAGGATCAATGCTTTTATCCATGTATTCCACAGAAAATTTTAATTCTTTTTCCAGATCATCCATTATTTCTAATATCAGTATTTTATTTAAAAATTTTGAGCATATTAATTATTTAATAAATTATCCCTCCAGTATTTTGAATCAAAGCGGTCATCGCACAGATATATATTTGCCACGTCATCTGGAGATCTCGTTGACCGTCCAGCTGCCTGTTTTATTTTTATGAGTGCATACTCATAATAAAGTAGGCTGTATATATTTTCACCGCTGAGTGTTTTTTCAAGATATTTTATCTTATTTTTCCTGTAATCATCAAGTGGCATCAATGGCAGCCCTGCTATAATAACATCACTTATCAGACTTCTGTTATTCTTTGTTATCTGTATCCCCTCAAGAAGCCTGCCGCCATGAACTGAAAAAATAATTAATTTATCAGATAGAGCCTTTTTAATTATTAATGAGTATGTTAATTTTTTATTTTCAAAGACAGAAAAAGGCCTTAATTCATCAGGCAGGTAATCTGCAATTCCAGGAATTCTTTTATCATGGTCTCCATAAAGTATTTTATATGATGGTACAGCAACAAGAACAGAATTTATTGAGTTACTGTATGTTTTTATGATAAATTCCATATATTTTTTTAAAATATCTGACCAGATCTCAGTATTATCCCGGTATCTGCCAAGTGTTGAAAAACCCTTTACGATACTATATTTTTTAACACCACCAGTATTGTAAAATATATCATTTACCCTTATATACAGCATATTCTCAAAATTCCAGATCTTTGAAATATGGTCAGCGGATGGCATGGTTCCGGACATGAATAATACGGGCTTATTTTTCAAAAATTTAAGATATTCTGATGTATTATAGTACATAATCCTCAGTCTTTTATATGGATCGCCCCTCTCTGGATAAAATTTTTGTGAGTATATATCACCATTTTCAAGCCTCTGTGCATCATAAAGAAAGTTATAAACAGTCTCCAGGTAATTCCTTCTTCTTTCCTTTATGGGTCTGTTATCATTAATTGCCTGAAATTTTTCAGAAAAAATTTGGATATAATTAATATCACCGAGCCTTGATTTCACATCATCTGAAAACCTGAAAAGTTTTAAATCATCACCAGATTTTGTGCCCTCAATATCCTTTTCAAGTTTCTCCAGGAGCAGATTTGCGCCTATTCTTTCATGGCATTTATATTCCTCAAGGGGAAAGGTATCCACAAGTTCATTAATCGAACCATTCACTGTTTTTTCTGATATTGATCTTCCAAAGTTTTCAATGACCGAATCTATGTTGTGTGCCTCATCGAAAATAATATAGTAATCGTTTATATCCATGGATTCCTCACCCTCTGTCCCATGAAATATATTAAATCTGATTGATGGATTTAAAAGGTAATTGTATGTCATTGCCACAACAGTTGCATTTTTCATTGAGGACCTTACAGAATAATACGGGCAGTATGCGGTTATATTGCCATTGCCAGTCTGGATTAGATTTCCCTTTGAATCCCTTTTAATTAAATTATTATTTATGTCATTACGGATGTTTTCAATGGATAATGATATTATTTTGTTATAATAATCATCCGGTGGCATTTTAATATGCATATCAATATCCATAATTTTATCCTTTAAAATACATCCCTTGCAGACGTTTTTCTGTGATTCCTCATCAGAATCATACCATCTCTCCTTTAACGGACAAAGTGTGCTTTTTCCATAAAGGTATATTACCGGTAGGTCAAAATATTTAATATTATCCTCATAAAGCCTGGTGAATTCATTATGTGTCCTTGTTACATAAATGAGCTTTTTGCCTGACATGAATGATAAATATAAAATAAAGCTGGTTTTGCCGGAACCTGTTGGGGCCTCAAGGGCTATAACATTTCTGTCCTCAAGATTTTTTTCAACCGTGCCAAATAAATGGCCCTGCCATTCCCTTGGATGAAAAGGTTCCATGTTATTATTATGATAAAATAGTATTTAACAATTGATTAATATAATCTCGTTGTCTCAAGATTTTTCATGGAAATGGTTTCAACACCAAATTTTGCATGGATTAGGCGTGCAAATTCATAGCACTTGTCCCCATCCCCATGGTTTACAAGTATTCTCTGCGGTCTTGGCTGCATGGTTCCTATAAAGTTTATTAGCTGTTTTTTTGTTGAATGTCCTGAGAACCCCTCAGCATTTTCCACATTCATCTTTATATCAAATTTGGTTGATTTGCCATTCTCTGAAAGTGTTACTGATGATGCACCATTCTGTATGCGCCTGCCAAGCGTTCCATCGGCCTGGTATCCAACAAATGCGAGCGTGTTATTCTCTGATGAAACAAGTGCCTTAAAATATTCCAGAACAGGGCCACCGTTCATCATGCCCGCTGTTGCCAGTATTACCTTGCTATCCGGATCATCTATTACATCATCACGCTGTTTTTTTGTATCAACGCTATGGAATATTGGGCTTAAAAATGGATTGGCACGCTTTACCATTATCTGTTCCCTTAGCTCCCTGTTGAGATATTCAGGGTATGCGGCATGAATTGCGGTCGCCTCCATAATCATACCATCCAGGTAAACCCTGGTATTTTCAGGTATCAGCTTGTTTCTGTATGCGTCCTCAAGAACAAGCATTACCTCCTGGCTCCTGCCCACAGCAAAAACCGGTATAAGTACAGTGCCATGTTTGTCAAAGGTGCGGTTTACAACATCAACAAGTGTATTGTACGCCTCCACCCTTGTATATGAATAATCATCACGGCCAGCATACGTTGATTCTATCATTAAAGTTTCTGCCCTTGGGAATCTGTTAACTGCAGGATTAAACAACCATGTCTTCTCATATTTTTGATCACCACTTAAAACTATATTATATAAGCCCTCGCCTATGTGAAGATGCACTGCAGCAGACCCAAGTATGTGGCCTGCATTATAAAGTGTTAATCTTATATCCGGCGTTATATCTGCCGTTTCGTTGTATTTCAATGTGATTGTTCTTTTCAATTCCTCCCTTATGTGCTTTGATTCATATGAGATTTTATG
>NZ_LKBG01000031.1 GCF_001402945.1 Acidiplasma aeolicum | reverse complement strand
ATATCCTGTACCATCTTGTCAAGCCCATTGTATTTAACTAATGTTGCAAATATGGCCTTTGCGTGTCCAAGCTCCACATTTGCCTTTTCCCTTAATTCTCTGGCCACATCTGCTTTTCCCATTTTCTCGAAATATTCTGCAGACAGCATTAACCTCATATGGTCCTCTGCATTGGCTGTCAATAATTCCTTTAATCCCATTTCTGTTTTTTCTCCAAGTGCTGACATTACTATCGTATAATATTAAGGAATGCTGCTATATAATTTTTTCCTTCATAATTATGAATTATTAATATTTTTATCATAATTTATATTTAATTCGTCACTATGATTTAATTTATTTAAATATAAAAACGAATAACTTGGGGGACCTGGGTTTAATTTACCAGTAAAATACAGAATATTAAGAATTATTCATAAAAAAAATTTTTTTTTAAGTTATTAAAAATATTAAAATTTATATTAACCTAAGCTCATTAACCCCAGGTAAAAGATTTTTTTGCTGCATTATTCCATAGAAGAATTCTAATCCAGATTTTACATCGTTCAAATTAACATTATATTCTTTGACATCAGCCCCTATTGTACCCTTAATAACATCCTCCTCTATATTGGCATTCTGGATTTCCCTCATAAGTCTTATATCCTCAGGCAAAATTTCATCCATGTGTTCCTCCGCATATTTCTTGCTTTTATTATAAAATTCTTTGAATTTCAATGCTGTTTCCTCGCCCAGATCAGAATTAATAACAACCATTCCCATTGGCATCGGTTTGTTCCCTGATAAATTCTTCCACATATCCCACATGCTAACAATTCTTTTCGGGGTTATTCCCATCTTTTTTAGATCATACATTGCCTTTAACTCATGGACAGCAACCATAACACCGTCCTCATTAACCATGGCATTAATCTCATCAAGAACCCTGTGAACAACAACCAGTTTTTTGTATTTGCCTATAAGCAATTTATACAAATTAAAGGCGGTGGTGTTTAACCCGTGAACAATAATCTTTGAGTTTGGAAGGTCATCCATGGTGATGTCATCCACTGAGAGTACGGGCATGCCTGTAATACCATCAACTGCCGAGGCAACTGCACTTGAAAGTATGTAATAATTATTCTGTATATATGGATAAAGTGCGGCTGAGGGCACAGATATATCAACCTCCCTTTTAACAACCTTATCATTTACCTCCTGAACAGTTGGTATAAACTCAAACTCTATATCAAAATCTGCCGGCCTGACCTTACCAAGTATCATTGGGATAAATGGATAAAGGTCTCCGGAATCTGCCAGTGCTCCAATTTTTATTGTTTCCATAATTAAATATGGATAAACTTTATTTAAATTTTTATTAGAGTTGAATGAATATTTTTATTTAATATTTAAAATAAAAATTATGAAACACATTATATTTAAGCATTTTCCAAAAATATAAAGTAATATAATGTAATAATAACATATTATGGAAAATGAGCATACTATAAATAATAATATAAAAGTGAAAAGCAAGAAACCACGATTGAAAAAAGATCTTACCTTTAATGAAATGCTTATGGTGGGTCTTGTTGGTGCCTTCGGAAATGGGGCTCTTTTTGGAACGATAACCATGATAACATATGCTGGCCCTGAGGCAATACTTGCCTTTGTTCTAGGTGCTGCTATATATTCACTTATAGGTCTTACATATATGGAATTGGGTGTTACATATCCTGAGGCTGGGGGCCCCACAAGGTATTCAATATACACACATGGGCGCTGGACAAATATAATAAATGCAATGTCCGATATTATATGGTATTTATTTATACCCCCAATAGAGGTTATATCAATAATTGCAGGGGTTAATTATTTTGACCCAATATTTATTGCAGCCAGCGGGGCACCTACATATCTTGGCGTTGGCCTTGGTCTTGCACTTATGCTCGCACTTATACCGTTTAATTATTATGGAATAAAGCAATTTGGCAGGTCTTCGCTTTACATAGGCATAGTAAAAATATTCTTTTATTTATCAATGTCACTTGGGCTTATCTTCTTTGCGCTGGATTATGCCAATTTTTATAAATATGGCTTTGCACCATATGGTGTTGCAGTACCACTATTCTCAATAATGCCATATGCAATGTATGATTTTGGGGCCATAAGGGTAATACCAGACCTTGCAGAGGAAACAAATAATAAGAGCAAGATACCCAGGGCAATAGGCATGGTTTTGCTCTTTGAAACTTTGATATATATAAGCGTGGCATTTGCAATAATAATGGGAACCAACTGGTCACTTATAGGTGTTTCCCCCGGAGATTTCCTGGCCGTTCAGGCAGCATTCCACGGCGATAATCCATTCTTTATACTCGGAAAACCATTTCCCCTGGTGTTCATAGCTGCAGTGGTAACCGGTGTTTTAACACCATTTGTCACAGGATACATATATTTAGGATCTGGAACACGTGTGCTGTTTTCCATGGGAAGATCGGGTTACATATCAGATAAGTTAAAGGGAATTGAAAAAAAGCATTCAATTCCACTTCTTTCCTTGATTGTTTTTGCTGTTGTCGGTGTAATACTTGTATTTGTCACTGCCCCTGTACCGAGCATATACACATTTATAGATGATGCCACTGCTGCGGGCTATATAGGCTTGATAACCAACCCCATTGCATTAATGGTTACCAGAAGACAGGGGATAACCAAGAAAAGCGATATGGTAAGGGGTATGAGCATAATCGCACCACTGGCAACTGCCGGTTCTGCACTTATTGTTTTCTGGACAGGATGGCCATCAGAACCATATGCGGTGCTTTTAATAGCGGCAGGTTCAGTATTATTTGGTATAATATCAAAGGTTAAAATAGGTGCCAAAAATGCATTGTGGTATGTATTTTTTATAGCCTTTATAACATTTATGGTGGCCACAAGCCATGATGGGCTGTCATCTAGTGTATTCCCGCAGTATTTCACATACATGGAGGGGACAATAATTACATTTATAGTGGCTCTGGTTGTAATATACCCGCTTGGGGTTTTATCCGGGTTTAAAAAACAGTTTGTACATAAAAATTTCACGGAGGACATTTATACCAAACAGGGTGCAATGGAATGGGAGGAAAATAAATAAAACTATATTTTAAATAATATTTTTAAGTATTAAAATTTTCATTTTTATAAAATATTTAAATAAAGGTAATATATTTCCATTCAAATGGAAGATCTTGATTCTATGCTTAATGCACTTGGAATAAAAAGTATTGATGAGCTATTTTTAGATATACCGGAGGATCTAAAAGTTAATATGAAGCTTGGTGAACCATTAAGTGAATATGACCTTATAAATAAAATAAAAAAAATTGGGGATAAAAATAAAAGAAATCATCTTATGTTTTTAGGCAATGGCATATATGATAGGTACATACCACACCTTGTTGATGAAATCATATCCAGAAATGAATTTTTAACATCGTATACACCTTACCAGCCAGAAATATCACAGGGAATGCTAACAGCATTGTTTGAATACCAAAGCATTATTTCAGATTTAACAGAAATGGATGTCACAAACTCCTCAATGTATGACGGCTACACCGCACTGGGAGAGGCTGTAAGGATGGCATACAGAATAAATGGGAAAAATGAAATTTTAATTCCAGAAAACATTTATAAATCAAAATTAAGCATATTAAATAATTATTCCTATGGACTTAATATAAAATACGTCAAATATGGTTTTGATAGGGATACAGGGTTGGTTGATCTTAATGATATTCAATCAAAAGTCAATGAAAATACATGCGCAATAATAACAGAAAATCCAAACTCCTATGGGCTTATTGATGAAAATGTATTAAGCATAAATGAGGTTAAAAAGAATTCATTGATTATTTCTTATTATGACCCGATATCCCTTGGAATAATTAAACCACCCGGTGAGTATGGGGCGGATATTGCAGTGGCTGAGGGACAGCAGCTTGGCATACACATGAATGCTGGCGGCCCGCTTCTTGGGTTATTTTCATTCAAAAGGGAATATGTCCACAAATCTCCAGGAAGACTAATAGGTGAGGGGATTGATAAAAATGGCCGCAGGGCATTTGTCATGACATTACAGGCAAGGGAGCAGCA
>NZ_LKBG01000030.1 GCF_001402945.1 Acidiplasma aeolicum | reverse complement strand
ATATGACGAATGAGAAAAATATAATTATAACAAAATTAGATAATAAAGACTATTTTAGTGAAATAGGCAATAAAATTATAGGCATAATAGGATATGGGAATCAGGGTAAATCACAAGCACTAAATTTAAGAGATTCTGGTTTAAATGTTATAGTCGGGAATGTAAATGATAACTACGCTAAAGATGCAGAAAAAGATGGTTTTAAGGTTTATGATATACCAGAGGCAGTTAAAAAATCAGATATAATATTTCTACTTATACCTGATGAAATTCAAAAAAATATATATAAAAACCATATAGAACCTAATATAAAAATTGGTGCAACTCTTGTATTTGCATCTGGCTATAATTATTTTTATGGATTTATAAGGCCAAGAAGCGATATAACCGTATTAATGATTGCACCAAGAATGATTGGTTGGGGAGTTAGGGATGTATATGTAAATGATCAGGGTTTTCCATCACTTGTTGCAGTTGGTCAGGATCCTAATAATAATGGATATAGCATATTAATGACATTATGTGATAGGCTTGGTATGTTTAGAAAGGGTGGTTGTGCAGTATTGTCATCATTTAAAGAAGAAACATTGGTGGACCTATTATCTGAGCATTCCTGGGTTGGTGTAATGCTATATTCGTTTCGTGCCTATTATGATGTTGCTACAGAACTTGGTGCCTCACCTGCATCCGTTATTTTAGAGTTATATGCATCTGGGGAACTTGCTGAAATAGCAAAATCCATGCGTGATATGGGTTTATTTAATCAGTTAAAAACTCATTCAAGAACCAGTCAATATGGGCAGCTTACGCGTGGCCCATTATATATAACTGATGAATTTAAAAAAACTCTTAAAAATGAGGCCATAAATATATTAAATGGAACTTTTGCAAGAGAATGGAACGATGAGGAAAATAATGGTTATATTGTATATAATAGATTGCATGAAATGGCCAAAGAACATCCCATGGAAACTGAAGAGAGGAAACTATATAAAATATTGGGAAGGTGAATAAATGGAAACAGATATTTTTAATTTAGAAAATTATGAAATATTTGATTTAACACATACAATGTATCATAGGATGCCATCATGGCCAGGGCATTCTGAGTTTACAGTTCAGGATTTAAAGATATTGAACATTGATGGTTATGCTGTAAAAAAGATATCTATGAATACCCACCATGGAACACATATAGATGTTGCAGCGCACATGATAGAAGATGGCAAAACTTTAGAAAAATATCCAATTACATCATTCATAGGCAGTGGAGTTGCAATTGATTTTTCCAATAAAAAGCCAGGAGAACCTATAGAAAGTGAAGATTTTGATGAATATAAAGATGTTATACACAATAATGATATGGTTTTTATCCATACTGGATGGGATAAAAAAAGGGGAAATAATAAGGAGTATTTGTATTTATGGCCATATCTAGATATATCTGGGGCGGAATTTTTAACTTCCAAAAAGATCAAACTTGTGGGCACTGATGGGCTTAGTATAGGTGGCTGGTCATCAGAAACACCAATGCACAAACAAATAACAGATACTGCAAAAAAGGTTCATGAAATTATACTTAATTCAGGCGCCATAATAGCTGAAGAAGTTGCAAATATTGATAAACTTCTTTTAAATGAAAAATATGTTAATGCACTTTTTTTTGTAATGCCACTTAATATTATGGATTCTGATGGTTCTCCAGTTAGAATACTGGCTTTTAAGCAGGTGAAAAAATGACGGACATAAATGATAATATAAAATTTAAAGGTGAGCTGAAGGAGGAAACAAATAAAACAGATGAGGTGTGGGGTGTAAGGGGAAAAAAATATGGTATTTACCTATTTTTTATAGCAATGATGGGTTGGGCATTAGCCTCATATAATTATAATCTACTTACAGTAGGTTATTCCTCTGTTGCTTCTGCGCTTCATCTTACATCAACACAGGTTGCGGAAACTGGAACTGTAATAAGCCTTACTGCGATATTTGTTCCAATTGGTATGGGATACTGGATGGATGCAAAGGGCAGGAGAATAGCATGGATGATTGCACTTCTTATATCAGCAGTATTTACAGGCTTAACAGCAGTTGTTACCGACTTTATACAGCTTGTTGCTGTAAGAGCAATAGCAGCATCATTTGGACTTGCCGAGCTTGGTATATCAATAACAATTGTAAACGAAAGCGTTGGACCAAAAAGTAGGGGATGGCTTTATTCATGGGTTCAGGGTGGCTGGCCACTAGGTGTTTTTCTTGCATCTGGTATATATCTAGCAACCATAAGATTTGGATTCAGGATTGTATTTGCAATAGGAGCCATACCATTAATAGCAGTTGTTATAGGTAGATACTGGATAAAGGAGCCTGAGAGATATGAAAATCTTAAAAGGATAAAGGCCTTACTTAAAAAGGGTGTGCCCATGGATCAAATTGAGGGCATAGAGGAGTATAAAACTGATTTATCACAGGCAGGTAAAAATGTATTCAAACAGATATTTACAACACCCGGATACATACGTAGGCAATTAATAAAAATAATGCTTGCATGGTTTTTTTATGCTTCATCTTGGGCACTTACTAATATATTTATTGCATTTTATCTGGAACATTACTTTGGGTGGAGCTTAACATTTGTTGCATATCTACTTCTAATATCTGGTGGATTAGGGTTCTTCTTTTATCCATTAAGTGGTTATTTAGGTGAAAAATTTGGAAGAAAAACCGTACTTGTATATACTGCTGTAGCCACACCAATAATGGCTATTATATTTATTGTTGATATACATTATATATTACTTGCGGCTATAATATATTTCTTTGTGTATCAGCTTACAAATGGTGTATGGTCTGGCGCAGGTTATACATACTGGGCAGAAAGCTTTCCTACACGTGTTCGTGGTACATTAATGGGATTTCTTACTGGATGGTTTAACTTTTCAACATTTGCAGGTTCTTTAATATATACTTTATTGGTAATATTTTTTAGCACCGATCCCATACTTATATGGATAATTATGGCCATAGGCCTATCTGCAGGTCAACTATTTGCATTGACTCTTAGAAAAATAAAATCTGGGGAAGTTCTTGAAGATATTTCTTATTAAAATATTAAGGAACCAAAACAGCCCTTCCCTGTATTTTTCCATTTTTAAGCAATTCATCGGCCTTTGCAGCCTCCCTTAAATTAAATCTTTGAGTTTCAACCTTTATTTTACCATCAAGATACATTTGTATTAATTCAGTAAACTCTGAATATGTGCCGGTTAAGCTACCAATTATGTTTATTTCACGTATTATAAGATCGAATGTACTTTCCTTAAATATTCCGCCATAACCAACTACAACCACTGTACCCTGCTTTTTTACCAATTTTAGTGAATATTCTGTGGAATTATTTTCACCTACAAAGTCAAAAACAATATTTGCACCGTTATTATGTGTAAATTTCATGCATTCCTTTATTATATCATGATTGTTTGAAAACAATAATGTAAAATCAGCACCATATTTTTTTGCAAGTTCCAATTTTTCCTGTGAAATATCTATTGCAATTATTTTTGCTGCTGTCATTGACTTTATTATCTGTATGGCAATATGACCCAAACCACCAACACCGAATACAATAACTGTGCTGTCTGGAATGATAAGTGGATATACTTTCTTTATGGCATGGTATGCGGTGATGCCAGCATCTGCAAGCGGTGCCATGTTTATTAAATCATCATTTTTAATAGATTTTGGCAAACTTACAACGGCCCTTATTTTAGTTTTCATAAATTCTGCGTAACCACCATTGGCGTCTATACCCGGCATATATGGATCTTCGGTACAAAACATATCATTTCCCTTCCTGCAATTTAGACAGTAACCCTTTGTTATGTAGGGAAATAAAATAACCGGGTCATTCTTTGAAATATTGTGTACCTTGGAGCCAAAATCATATACATAACCAGTGTTTTCATGTCCCAATATTAATGGCAGCCTTGTTCTATCTTTTAGATTTCCAAATATTTCATGTATATCGGTTCTGCATACTCCGACCCCGGCAACTTTAATTATAATATCATCATCTTCCTCTATTTCTGTGGATTGTATATCATATCAATGGCTGTGGATTTATGCATAATCTTGGAT
>NZ_LKBG01000029.1 GCF_001402945.1 Acidiplasma aeolicum | reverse complement strand
AAAACAACCATTGGTGCCTTGGTTCCGAGCTTAACATTAATGTACTCATATTTTTTCCCCTTAATATTTACCTCCTGATCTATCATGAATTATAAATATAAATGTAATATAATTAATTTATGAAATGTAATATATTAATTTTGCATAGCCATTTTTATGGCATCAAATATTAAAATAACATTCCTTGGCACAGGTGGCTCATTACCAAAACCGGGAAGGGCACTGCCTGCCGTTGCAGTCCACATTGATGATGTCCTTAACCTATTTGACTGCGGTGAGGGCACACAGAAGCAGATTATGAAGAGTTCTATTTCGTACATGGATATTAAAAACATATTTATTACCCATTTTCATGGGGACCATTTTCTGGGGCTTGCCGGCCTAATAAATACAATGTCATTCAGTGGAAGGGAAAATGACCTTAATATCTATGGCCCGCCCGGTGCAATATATTTTGTTAAAAAGATAATAGACCTTGGTTATTATTCATTGAATTTTAATATAAAAATTACGGAATTGGATTATGGAAAAACATATGACCTTGGAAAATTTTTACTAAGGACATTAAAAAGCGATCATCCCGTACCTGCAATATCATATTCCATTGAGGAGAAGGATGCATATAAAATTGATAGAAATCTGGTGGATAAAATAAATTTTCCGGTGAATAA
This sequence comes from Acidiplasma aeolicum, assembly GCF_001402945.1. Taxonomy (GTDB): domain Archaea; phylum Thermoplasmatota; class Thermoplasmata; order Thermoplasmatales; family Thermoplasmataceae; genus Acidiplasma; species Acidiplasma aeolicum. Next base: position 3,519 of record NZ_LKBG01000029.1, on the reverse strand, counting down.
ACTTGAGGAGCTAAGATCACTCGGAAGGCTGGAAATAAACAACAAAATTTTCAAAATAGAGGATGTTTCACTGGGCATAAAAAAGGGAAGAAAAATAGTTTACAGCGGGGATACCAGACCGTTAAATTCCATGGTTGAATTTGCCAAAAATGCAGATGTTTTAATCCACGATTCAACAATGGATTCATCCATGGAGCCCATGGTAAATGAATACGGCCACACATCATCCAGACAGGCTGCGGAAATAGCAAGGGATGCAAATGTGAAAAAATTATATTTATTCCATTACAGCGCAAGGTACAATGATCTTAAAATTCTTCTTAATGATGCATTAAGCGTGTTCCCAAGAACATATTTGAGCACAGAATTAATGGATGTGGATGTTCCAAAGGATACAGAGGTTATTCCCCTGCATTAGATTCTACAAATTCCTTTATTCTTTTTAATGCATTTTCTGCACCTGATTCAAAATGACCCTGCAACCTTCGTGAAAATAGGATTAATGATGGGCCAAGCTTGATATTCCATTCCGTTGTAAGTATGCTCTTATTTCCATCGTATTTAATTGTATTTTTTGTATATCCTGTAAATGGGCCCTTAATGTAATTCTGTATAAATATGAAGCTATTCCTGTCAAATTCAAAGGTGCTAACAGCCCTTGATGGGAATGCAAATTTTACATCATACCTGTTTTCACCTATTTTATTTATTTCCCTTGTTCCATGCCAGAAATCAGGAATTCTTGGGATATCTGTAATTACCTTATATATAACATCCGGTTTTGAATTTATCTCTATTGACCTTGCAAATTTTAATTCCTTCATAATTGTAAATAAGGTTAATATTTTAAACTTTTGTTTTATGCACCGTATTTTTCTGACCTATCTGAATATGAAAGGAGCAATGGCATAATGTCAAGGCTTGTAATTTTATAATATCCAAGGGATACGCTTGCCTCATCAAATGTTTTAACATAATCCCTGGTTATTCCTGATGTTGATATTAATATCGGCACAGGATCGCCGGTATGATCGCCAAAACTGCATGGTGTGCTATGGTCACCTGTTACCGCTATTACTGTTGTATCCAGAAGTTTTTTAAGCCCCTCCATGGCACGATCAGTTTTTTCAATTACCTCCCTTTTAAGCTCGGGCTTTCTGTCATGGCCGGCAATATCTGTGCCCTTAATATTTACAAGGACAAAATCATGTGTTTTCAGGGCATCCACGGCAGCTGATATTACATTTTCATAATTTGTATCGGTTCTGCCTGTCATTCCCGAAACATTAAGAATGTCAAATCCTGCCATTCTTGCTATTCCCCTTATCAATGGTGTGCCTGAAACACATGCGGCCTTTAAACCATAAAGCTTTTCAAAGGATGGCATTTCTGGAAGTTTACCTGCGCCACGGATCATTATCTCATTTGCAGGCTTCTCTCCATTCTGAATCCTCTTCTTGTTAACCTCGTGGTTATTTAATATCTCTCTTGATCTAATAAGAAATTTATTGATAACACTGGATGTAAATTCCGCCTCCGGTGACAGTGGTTTTGTAAGCATAATATCAGAATTTATTGCATGCGGATCTGTTTCACTGACCCTATCAGAAAGGTTTGGCCCGCGGATAACCAGTGCTGCGCGATGCTCCACACCAGATTTTATTATAAATTTAACACCGTCTATCTCAGTTTCAAGGGACCTTGAAAGCTCTGTGGTATCCTTTATACGCCCTGCACGGCGGTCTGTTACCCTTCCATTTTCCACCGATGCAAAGTTTGCCCTAAATGCAACATCCCCCGGCTGAAGGTCTATGCCTAGACCAAGTGCCTCGAATGGACCGCGGCCCGTGTAATATTCCCTTGGATTATAACCAAGTATTGATAAATGCGATGTATCCGATCCGCTTCTGATGCCAAAACCTACTGGGGACATTAAACCGGTAACTCCATTATCTGCAAGGTAATCCAGATTTGGCTTAAATGCAGCCTGAAGTGCAGTTTTATTGCCAAGGGCCCTGTTAGGCCTGTCACCAAGTCCATCCAGTATTATTAATAAAATCTTTTTCATAATTCAGAATGCCATTGAATAATTAAAATTTATCATTGAAATAAACCCTTTTGAAATTCCAGCGCTTTTCCATTGAGGACCTTCTTCCAATAAGAATATGATCAATTTTTTCCTCATAATCCAGTTTAAAATTTTTATATTTTTCAAGTATTTTATTTAGTTCGTCATCGTGTATGTTTTTCCTGGCTATGCTTAAATGTGGAACAAACTCTGATGAATTAATTACATTATCCTTTAAAGCATTATTAATCAGATCATGGAGTCTCCTAAATTCATATGGATAAATTACTTTAAGATAAACAATATAAAAAATTCTGCCGTTTTTTTCCCTCTGAAAATAATCAAGCCCATCGAAGCCTATGTTAAAAGCCTTTATATTTTTGCAGACATTATACACTTTATCCATGTCAAGATGCCTGTAATCCTTTAAATATGCAAGTGTTATATGCACGCCCTTATTGCTTAATGTGCCTATGTAACCGTATTCATTGCTAATTCTTTTCTTTAATAATGTTACCCTGCGCCTTGTTTTTAATCCAGGCTTTACTATTAATGTATAATACATAATTTTTATTCCACAAATCTGTTTTTTAATTCCCCTATTTTATCGATTTTTACAGTAACGTTATCACCCGGCTTTATCCAGATTCTTTTATCCTCTGGCATGCCAAGTATCACGCCTGACGGTGTTCCCGTAGATATTACATCCCCGGGCATTAACGTTATGTATTTTGATATATAGCTGATAAGCTCATCCACGGGGTGTATCATGTAATCAGTGGATGAGTTCTGCCTCAGATCAGTATTAAGATAGGTCTGTATTCTTAAATCCTGAGGATCCGGAATTTCATCCGCAGTAACAATGTATGGCCCATTGGGGAAGAAGCCATCAAAGCTCTTGCCTATAAACCACTGGCCATTCAAAAATTGCATTTTCCTCGAGCTTACATCATTTGCAATAAAATAGCCAAAAACATGGTCAAGTGCATCCCTTTTTGAAACATCCCTGGCCTTTTTTCCAATCATAACACCAAGCTCACCCTCGTAATCAACATTCATGTTTTTTAATATCCTTACCCTGCTGTTATTTCCTGTTAATGAATTATTTGATTTTAAAAATAAGACAGGGTCATCAAACGATTTCTCCCGTGTTTCATCAATATGTGTTTTATAATTGAGCCCTATGCATATAATGTTTGAGGATTTATCAACTGCTGATTCAAATGAATAATCATATGATTCGAATTCATTAATGTTCTCAATTTTTTTAAAATCCTCACGGTCAAGGTCCTTTATGGCCTGCTTTTTTACCCCAAAATTATCAGCCAGTGCGATTTTATTACCATTGAAAAGCGCAATATGCCTTTTATTATCTATGCTTACTATGCCAAGCCTCATGCATATAATGTTTGAGGATTTATCAACTGCTGATTCAAATGAATAATCATATG
>NZ_LKBG01000028.1 GCF_001402945.1 Acidiplasma aeolicum | reverse complement strand
TGAAAGATCATAAAAAATTCATGAAAAAAGTAAGGATGACACCTCTGTGTCCAAAGGAGGCAATAAGAAATGGAATGTCCCGACAAAGATATCTGAATAAGCCGGATCGACGGTAAAGAAGTTCATGGAATCTCTCATGGGGAGAGAGATACAGGCATTTCTAGAATAAAATAACAGTAAATGCAATGGATAGTACAAAATATCTCCTAGTGAAGTATGAAAAGATCGGTGATCTGAAGGCAAAATTAGCATAGGCCTATTTACTATCATCATCCTTCTGTCGATATACAAGCGAAGTCTGACATATTAAAAGCTTATAGCTCTTTATTAAACGCTCCTTCACGTACCCATAGTCCTGGCCATCATGGCCATTGCCTTCGTTATCCTCTTCATCGCCCTTGATTATTTCACCGACTTTGGATCCGGAGGCATAGACCACATCTGATATGCCTTTGTGACCTCATAATAAGCGAGTTGAGGCTGATGTAAATCTTAGAAGGTAAATTATGCTATACTGGTGATGGAGAATTAAAAACTAGGAGGGTAGATGGCTCTATGGTCATGGAGGGTATGAGGATTCTATCAGGCATGCGATCTGGTTTTCAGAAATATATTATTATGCTTATTTTAATTTTCTTTATATACCCTCTTATGCTAAAAGTGGAGTAATATGACCCTTTTGATACCAATCCCGGCCGGAGCATATATGTGTAATTAGTTATCATGTTTTCTTGCGAAATATAATGCAAGGGCAGATGGTATAAGTACCCATATGAGGCCAACCGCTATTACGCTTATTATATTAATCCCAAGTGAGGGTGCTGAAATGCCATCATAGACCCCTGATTTAAATGCCGTTATAAGTTGTGGGTAATATGCCGGGGATATTGAACCAAGTATTAATTCATCCCTATAAAATGATGATGCTGCAGAAATATGAAGAATAAGCGGTATTAATAATATTAATGTTGACCACATGAATCCAAGTATAAATAAAAAGGCAATGCCCACTCCAAGGACCTGCCCCTGCGTTTTAATGAACTGTGATACAAGATACATTAGGCCGGCAAAGCCCACTGCCTCAACAAGATATCCGGCAAACAAATCCATAAATGTGCCTGAAGAGATAAATGACCCGGTATATTTGTACAGTATTATATCGGCCACGCCAAGTGCGATAAGAAGTCCGGCGATAAAGCTTATTGCATTGCCAGAAAATCTCGAAATGAATAATTTACCGCGTGTTACAGGTCTGACAAGTATTGATTCCATAACGCCTGACATTTTATCCCTGCTGTAATAATAATATGCAGAGAATATACCAAGTATCGGTATAAATAAAATACCAAAAAATGTTGATAATTCGCTGTTCAGTATTGCGCCTGGTTTAATATTTACATATTCATAATTGGTGTTTAAAATTACATTTTTTGTGCTGTTTACTATGTAAACGTTTACAAATTTATCCTGATCTGTTTTACTAACCGGAATGTTTATAAAATCTATATGCTTTGCAATTGTTTTGTAAGATGTTACATTTTTCATATTTAGGGTGCTGCTGTAATATGGCTCAGACGTAATATTATAATAAACATTAACATTGATATTGTAATTAACAGGTGTATAAACCAGATAACCCGTTTGTGAAATATCACTTTTATTTTGAATGGCAAGTAAATATGTAAAGTTTCCTTTATTATTAAAATAATTTAGTGCAAAATCCGGGCTGTTAGGAATATAACCAGTAAAATATTGTTGATTGCTGGTACTGTTATATGTTAAATGATAAACCTGCCCGGGTTCTGCCACCCCGTGATCGTAATATGCGGTAAGGTTTAATACAACGCATGCATCAAAGGAATTTTTAATTGTTTTATTGAAATAACCATTTGCATTTGTTTTTCCTGTAATCTCCATGGGATTGATGCTCTTTGGAGATGATGTATAATTGTATATATAAGCATGCGTGGTTAATCCAGAAACAGGATTTCCATAGCCATTTACAGCATATTCCGTTATGGTTAGATTGCCATTTTTTGAACTGATTGAGGGCATAACAATTGAGGTTCCTGATGGGTCCCTGCTGGAAGTGACGGAAACTGCCGTGTATGCTGAGAGTGCCGTGACAATTATTAATAATATTATGATAATTATCGTGAATTTTCCTGTTAATGTTCTTTTTATATCGTAAATAAACGGTTTCATGTATTAGTTCACCGCCTTTAAGAAATATTCCTCCAGGGCCTCGCTTTCCCTGGATATATAAAAAACCCTGTAACCGGACTTTACAAGTTCGCTGTTAATCTCAGATGTATCAAGATTTTTTGATGCGTTTCTTATAAAATAAAATGAATTCTCGAAAATTACATCACCATAGCCCTTTAGAACACTGTTAATATTATTATCTGGATTCCTTATTCCAATCTTTATTACAGTATTCCCAAGATTGGCCAGATCGTCCCTTTCCAGTATTTTAATAAGCCTGCCCTGTTTAATGATTGCGATTCTGTCTGCGACGTTCTGCAGCTCAGTAAGTATATGGGATGATAGGAACACACATTTGCCCTCCTTTTTGAGGCTTAGCATTAAATCCCTTACATCCTTTACCCCCTGTGGGTCCAGGCCGTTTAACGTCTCATCAAAAAGATAATTATTGGGATCGCCAATAAGCGCCGATGCTATGGAGAATCTTTTTTTCATCCCCTGTGAATACATCTTTAATTTTTTGTCTGCATACTGGTAAATACCAAGCTTCTTTAACAATTCTATTGCCCTTTTCTCAGCATCTGCAGAATTAATTCCATAAAAACCTGCATAATACTTAAGCAGCTGCAACGGTTTGGCGTCCAGTTCAAAATTTGGAAATTCTGGAACCAAACCTATCTGCATCGATGCCATAACCTTATCATTTACAATATTGTGGCCATCAACCTCGATGGAACCGCCGGTTGGGAATATTAATCCGGATATTGCCCTTATGGTGGTGGTTTTGCCCGCACCATTAAGCCCAGCAAATCCCATGATCTCACCGTTTTTAATCTCAAGTGTTAAATTGCTTACAGCCATAAATTGATTGTAGGATTTGCTGAATTCCCTAAGATTAATCATAGCAAAGCAATGGTTAAAAATATTTAAATATTTGCATAAAAATGACATAATATAATGTGTATATTGTAAGAAAATCACAGGTCAATATATAAATAAATTTATGATTTTAATGAATTTCTGGCGTTAAGATATTTAAATGGCATTTGCCAGTAACATTATAGCAGAAATAATAGTGCACCTAAATTAGGGATTCAATTCCGGGAGGTAAATATAAAGATTTAATAGGATTTAATCCGTTGCAATGAATGCCAGCACCCAGAAATATTAATATAACCATGTTAGGGCTGGCAGGTCAATCAATCAGGGAGGATTAATGCCATGCATCATATATTACCAGTACTGCCTGTTTTTGGCAAAATCGGTTTCCGCCTTGAGGAGCCTCTTAATCAAATCCTCCTCATTGAGGTATGAAACCTCAAGTATTCTTGAGGCTGTATCAGGTCCAACCCCCCTTGCAGCCATGACCATAATTGCGGTAAGACCACGTTCCCTTACAAGATGCGCGTTCTTTATTATCCTTTTTTTAATTAACGGATCATCGATATTTTTTATTGAATCCTCATCGAATTTTGATACCGATGCAACAAGATGTGAATGGCATACAGGGCATTTTATATCCCTTATGTCCCTAATTTTTAATGTTCTTTTATTACCGCATGATGTGCATAAAAGTATAACCTCTTCATTTAATAATCTGTTTTTAATTGATTCAAGTATTGTCTTGGTGGGCTTTAGTGGCATGATCCTTTCAGAATAATGGGATAAAAATATATTCGATGATTCGGATATTTTATCCCTTAGTATGAATTTCACGCCTTTTATTCCATTTAAATATTCGGTAACAGCATTTATGTCCATGTAATCAAAAATAAGTTTTCTCATGGAATCCTCATATAATGGCGTATTAAAATATGCATCAACAATTTTTTCAAACCTTACCCTGCCTATATCAGCGTCATTTGTTATTATTCCAAACTTTCTTGCCTCGTATAAAAAAACATTATTAAAGAACCTTGACCTTCTCGCAGATGATTTAATATATCCATCAATGTTGTTAATATCTATATTTTCAATAATTTTTTCAATATCAGATGGTGCAATGTTCCTTGAAACCTTAATATAA
>NZ_LKBG01000027.1 GCF_001402945.1 Acidiplasma aeolicum | reverse complement strand
TTTATATCATGTAAACATCCATATTTAAATATTATTTAAAAAAAAGATTTTTTACATTTTTTTGATAAATATTTATATCAAGGGAATATGCCACCATGCAGCTCCCTTTTTCATCCCTTGTTAATAAAGTTTTGCCATTCCTATCAACGCTTATTTTCCCTGTAGTATATTTAAATGCTTTTTCATTAAGATATGCAAGTGCGGCTATTGGATCATGCATTTCAAAGCTTCCATGCCTGTTAACCATATATTTTACCAGTTCATATATAAATTTGCTCTCATTGCTATTTACATGCATTTTGTTTAGATCGTCATCTTTTATTGAAAAATTTGGGTTCATTGTAACATCCAGCGGAATGGTATATATTTTAATTCCTGAATTAAACACCATATTTGCAGCCTCCGGGTCATAAAATATATTAAATTCTGCATCCCCCACGTTACCGGTTCCATACTCATTTAAGGCGAATGCACCGCCCATGACTATAATCCTCCTTATATTTTTTATTATGTTTTTCTCCAGGGAAAACAGCAGTGCCAGTGTGGTTAAAGGGCATGTTATTATTATATCAACCTCCTCATCTTTTAAAGTATTATAAAGTTCTATTATGCCATTAATTTTATTAAATTCATGCATCTCATAAGTATAATTGGCAAGACCATTTTGCCCATGGTACTCCTCATAATATGGTTCCCTTATTAATGGCCTGTATGCACCGTAATACACCGGTATATTTTCCTCCAGAATTTTTGTGACCTCAATTGTATTATTTAATGTATTATCCAAATCGGAGTTTCCGGAGGCTGCTATAATAAAATCCGGTTTAATGCCGTTTTTTACCAGGGTCATTATGGCAAGGGCATCATCAACTCCAGTGTCAACAATTAATACGAGTTTTGCCATTTTAAATTATTAAATGGAAGTAGATAATATTTTTTATAATCCTTTTATTCTTATTTTGGATATTATCAATGGAAAAAATTCTTTTTTAACATAATATATTTGTTTATTTGATAAAAAAATAAATAAAATTAACAGCTACTTTTATATATCCATTGATATTAAATAAGTTATGTTTTCTATCATGAAGGATAACAAAAAAGTATGCAGAATTCAGATTAGAATCTTAAATCCATTTGCGTTTCAAATTAAATAAATGTTTGGGGTGTGTGAATGGAAGAAAGATCAAACATGTATGATATTGGCAGAATTGAGCTGGATAGGATATCAAAAAATAATAGGGCATTTAGCATTATTATGCTCCTTGTTGTCCTGGGTACATTTTTTGATGCAATTGAACAGTATAATGCGGGATATGCAGCCACAGGTGTTTCTGCAGCCTTTCATATAAGCGCCGCAGCCATATCAACTCAGGTTGAGTTTATAACATTTGGATTTATGGCTGTTGGGGGTTTAATAGCCGGCTATATGGGTGATAACTTAGGCCGAAGATTTTTGTATTCATTTAATCTGGGGATATATGCGATTGGTGCCCTTATATCAGCACTGTCTGTTAATTATATAATGTTTCTCCTTGGCAGAATGGTTGTTGGGCTTGGGCTGGGTGGTGAAATAGCCATCGGGCTAACATTAATATCAGAAATTATGCCAACCAGAATAAGAAGCCAGTTCACCGGCATAGTTAATGTTGGGCCGGGCTTTGGAATATTTGCTGTTGCAGTTCTTGCGCTTTTATTTTTAGGCCCATATGAGAGTATTTTTGGTGGACCATATCTCGCATGGAGGTGGTTTTTGGGTGTTTTAATTTTGCCTGCCCTGTTAATTTTGGTTTACAGGAGGTACATACCTGAAACGCCAAGATTTTTAATATCAAAGGGAAGACAGGATGAGGCTTTTGCAGTAATTAAAATGTTATCAGAGGATAAATTAATACCAGTTAAGAGATTGAAAAGTTATTATAATATAAATGAGTTAAAAAAACAGTATAAATATGATGATTTAAAGACAATAACAGAGAAGCCACACACCAGTGAACTTTTTAAGGGAAGATATGCCAGAAGAAGTCTATTATTATTTGTTCTTTCATTTATAACATTTGGTGTGTCTGCATCGTTTACAATAATATATCCTGAACTGTTTTCCTCTGTAACCTCTTCACTACATTTAAGCAGTTCATTTATACTCACAACCATTGTTAATTTTGGTACATTGCTTGGAACATTTACAGCGGTCCTTCTGGCCGCCAAAAACAGAAAGATTTTAATTCCATCGCTTGGTATTCTGGCAATATTTGGTGCAGGTCTAACAGTTGCATTTCATTCATATCCTTACATGGTAATAGTATCGCTGTTTATTTTCGCGTTATTTTCATATGCATCGAATACAACAATATGGTTGTACTCACCAGAAATGTATCCAACAAGGGTCAGGAATATTGGCACTGGTTATATACTTGTTACAAGCCTGGCCGGTGTTGCCATAATGGAGGTTTTTGTTTCCTATATCTATTCGCTTTATAATATAATAGGCATAGGAATTGTCGCCATAGGGGCATTCATTATTTATGTGATTCTGGCATATATAATGGCCGAGGATACGTCCATGAAGGATCTTGAGGTGGTATCTCCATGATTAACAAAATAGACAGCACGATAACTAATGTAAAAATAGTTAGTTCCTGTGGTATATCAGAACCCTGCGATATTTTTATTGCTAATGGTAAAATTATAGGGATACATAAAGCGGGTATTGTTAAACCTGATGGAGAAGTTACAGATGGTAATGAGATGCTTGCATTTCCTGGATTTACAGATTTGCATTTTCATGCCGGTATGGGTTCTATTAATAGCATATACAAAGAACTTGAAACTGAAAGCAGGGCTGCACTGGCTGGTGGTTATACATATATTAGATCTCACCTGATAATAGGACCTGATGGGAGTTCAGGATATCTAAACGTAATTGATAAAATAATTGAAAACGCACAAAGGGTTAGTTATTCCGATTTTTCCTTTAACCCAATGATTGGCACAGATAGCCAGGTAGGGGAACTTGATAAACTGATAAATAAGGGAATTAATGCCTATAAGATATATTATAATGCATATCAGGGAGATGAGGGCAGGAAACTTGGAATATATGTGGATGATGACATAGATGATATTGTAATTAAAGCACTTTCAACAGCTGCAAAATATGATAACACAAGAATAATATTTCATGCAGAGGATAATAGTACTGTAAAATTTTTTACAGCCATGGAAGAAAAAAACAATGGCCTGGATGCATTTAACAGAGGACGGCCACCAATTGCAGAGGCCATTAAAATAGATAAAATATGCAGGCTGGCCATGCGTTTTAAGGCAAAGGTCCACATTGCCCACATATCATCAATAGAGGCCTTTGAAACCGCTAATAAATATCGTGAAATGGGATTGGATGTTTCAATGGAAACTGAGCCACATTATCTATTTTATGATGACTCTATGTGGAATTTACTGGGTGTTTATGGCAAGGTAAATCCTCCATTAAGAACCAAATTGGACAGAGAATTCTTAATAAAAAAGTTATCTGAGAGAAAGTTGGATTCCATATCCTCTGATGTTAATGCTTTAACTGCCAGGCAAAAAATGAAAAATGGTGATAAATACGGAAATATTTGGGATGCTAGTCCCGGATTTGACAACATACAGATGACCCTGCCCAGGCTTATAACCGGCTTTGTATCAAATGGGATTTTAACCTACGAGGATTTGGCATATCTTTTATCAGAAAGACCTGCAGATGTAATTGGCATTAGAAATAAAGGTTCAATTAGTATTGGCAAGGATGCTGATATTGTTTTATTAAACCCAAAAAAGATAAAAAAGGCAACAGAAGAAACACTGGAAACTGTACCAGGGCTGGACTGGAATCCTGAATTAAATAAAGAATTTAGGGGCTGGCCGGAAAATATATTTTTGCGTGGAAGAAAAATGTTATTTGATTCTAAAATTCAGGAGAAAATGGACGGAAAATATGTTTACATAAAGTGATTAATATAATTCAAGGCAATAAGACTTCATTAATTACAGATGATGACTGCATTTTCATTTGAGACTATGTTATTTTTCCAAATTATTTCATTCCGGTATATATGTGTGAACGAATTCAAATGAATATAAATAAAAATAATTTTTTAATGCGTCTTGAAGTCATATATTAAAAGTTTTAACAATGCGGAGGGTCGGATTTGAACCGGCGAACCCCTTTGGGAACAGATTTTGAGTC
>NZ_LKBG01000026.1 GCF_001402945.1 Acidiplasma aeolicum | reverse complement strand
ATTTAAAATACAATGGAGGCATAAAAGATTGTTAAGTAAAGGTTTTTCATAGGAGTTTAAAGGAAAGACCTTATAGCAATGCAGTTATTATCTTAGCTGCCATTAGTTTTTTCTTAGTCTTTTGGGATGTATATAATATTGGCTTTGTTTTACCTGTGGCATCCGCTCAGCTTGGTGTTCCTGTATCAAATTTTTTATATGCATTACCTGTTACTACTGGTTTAGTAGGTTATATATTTGGAGAATTAGGGTTAGGTTATTATGCACAGTTGATTGGTAGGAAAACATCTCTATTAATAACTTTAGTTATAGCAGCTGTAGGTTCAATACTATCTGCCATTTCTCAGAATTTTGTTGAACTTTCAATATTTAGATTTATTGTTGGAATATCAATAGGTGCAGAAATTGGATTAATTTCGACTTATATGTCGGAAATTACGCCATTTTCCATGAGGGGTTCAATTGTAGGTATTTCAACGGCTGTAGGAATGATAGAAATCCTGCCTGTTGGTGCTATGGCATATTTTGTAATACCAACTATAAGTTGGGGCTGGAGACTGATGCTTGGATTAGGTGCCATAGTTGCGATACCGGCAATAATCATGAGATACACGTATATGCCTGAATCGCCAAGATGGCTCCTAAAAGTGGGTAAAAAGGAACAGGCTGAACATGAAATTCAAAAAATGGAAGCATATATAAAGAAAAAATTTGGAAAAGTTGATAGGGTCTCAACCGATAAGGTTCCTGAAGAAATAGAGGAACAAAATTTAGGTATAAAAGCATTATTCAAGGATAAAAAAATTAGGAATAGAATTTTTATCATACTTGCGGTTTGGTTTTTTTATTACATAGGCGATTATGGTCTGGTATCTGTTGTTCCAACACTTTTTGTTCAGCATGGCATAGTTATAAGTACAACCATATTATATTTCTTTCTAACTTCTATAGGTGACCCTATAGGCTCACTGACTGGTATGGCATTATCAGATAGAATAGAAAGAAAAACATTAAGCTTTATTACAATGGGATTGAGCTTTATATTTTTCATTATGTGGGGTATAGTAAAATTCCCTGCATTAATAATAATCGCTGGTGCTTTAGTATTCTTTACTCAGGGACTGTGGTTACCAGTTATGTATGCATATACAGCAGAATTATTTCCAACAGAAGGTAGATCAGCGGCCATGGGATTTACAGATGGAATTGGGCACATAGGGGGTGCTATTGCTCCTTATTTAATTCTACCAATTGCATTGTCTGTAGGAATCTTTTCAATAACTGGATATAGCTGGTCATTTATTTTTATGGGTCTTACGGCATTAATTGCCGGCATAATAGTGATAGCTCTTGGCCCAAAAACCAAAAATCGTAGGCTAGAAGATATTAGCGAAACCATTGTGTTTAAGGATGAGGAGTCGAATTAGGGGAGGTGATAAAAATATACGAGAATGATGTATTTATTAAAAATTTTCATACGATAACTAGTATTGGTTATGACAAAAAGGTAGGTGTAAACAGATTAGCATTGAATAAATATGATATTGAGGCTAGAACACGTTTAATTAAGGAATTTAATTCTATAAACGCTAATATAAGCTATGATGATGGTGGCACAATATTTGGTAGCTTGGGGGGAAATAAAGAGGAATCCATATTTATTGGTTCCCATATGGATTCGGTACCAAATGGAGGGAGGTTCGATGGAATGTATGGTGTCGTTTCTGCATTAAATGTATTAAAAAAATTGAAAAATAATGGGCAGATAAATAAAAAAATAAGCGCAGTTGATTTTACAAATGAAGAAGGGGCAAGATTTCAACCCTCTTTACTAGGCTCAGGTTTAACCACTGAAGTTTTTACTAAAGAATTTGTTTATTCTAGGGAGGATGATCAAGGAATTAGCTTTAAAGACGCAGTAAGCAAATCTGGTTTTATGGGTAGCGAAGAGAATAGAGCAAAAAGGGTAAAACCAGGTAAGTATCTAGAATTACATATAGAACAGGGGCCAGTATTAGAACATGAGGGCTATCAGATAGGTATACCCATAGGGATTGTCACAATGGTTGTAGACGAATATGAGTTTTTTGGGGAATCTAATCAGGCAGGTCCTACACCAATGGAGATGAGAAAAGATGCTCTTGTCTCGGCATCTAGATTTATAACAGAAGTGAGAGATACAGCTAGGAAAAACGGCAATGGTTTAGTAATGACTGTTGGAAAAATTAAAAATGACCCAAATGCCTATAATGTTATTCCAGGAAAAGTTATGTTAAATCTTGACATAAGGAGTCCTGACAAGGATATAGCCTTTGAATATTCTAAAAGAGCCTACGAAATAGCTGATAAAATTTCTAAAGAAGAGGGAACTGAAGTCAAACATAGGAATTTATGGGTTACAGAAACAACAATATTTAACGAAGAACTAAAAAAAACTATCGAGAAAATTTGTAAAAGTCTAGATATGAAATATAAATACATTTACAGTTGGCCCGGCCATGATGCCCAGTATATGAATAGAATAACAGATACTGCAATGATTATGGTTCCATCGCATAACGGAAGAAGTCATACAAAAGAGGAATTTACAAGTGATCAGGATTTAATAAATGGTTTTAATGTTCTTTACAAAACAGTGTTAAATTTGATGTGATAGCATGAAATATAAAATACTTTTAGACAATTTTTTTGACGGATATGAATTTAAAAAAGGACTATTCTCTATGGAAATTAATGAAGGAAAAATAGAAAGCGTCAATGAAATAAACAAAATAAATACCTATGAAAGTACATCTCCGGAGATTTTGGACTTAAGAGGCAAGATAATTACACCCGGAATCATAGATTCTCACAATCATTTTACAATGACCGCACTTAAAATGAAATATCAGATAGATTTAGGTAAGGCAAGATCTATCTCTGATATTATAAATACTATTAAGAAAAATTCTAATAAAATGCATAAAGGCTGGATATTAGGTTATAATTTAAATGAATTTCAATTGAAAGAAAAACGAATGCCCGATATTAATGATTTAGATAAGCTTAATTTGAAAATACCTGTATTTATAACACATTTCTCAGAACATTATGCTATATGTAATTCTGAGGCCATTCATATTGGAAACATAGATAAAATGTCAAACCCATCTGGTGGAATAATCGGTAGGGATGCTTCTGGTAATATTAATGGAATATTATATGAACCAAGTGCCATGGATCTTATTAAATCTAAAATTCCAGAGTATTCTATATATGAATATGAGGAAGCAATATCATATGCGTCTGAACAATATTTAAAATCAGGGATTACAGCGGTAAAGGATATAGGTGGGACAGGCAAAGACATTGATGAAGAATTACGAATAGAGGCATTAAATGAGGTGGACAAAAATGGGGAATTAAAGATAAAGGTTGGAATATCAATACCGGTGTTTTCCTTCAATGATGCGTATGATAAATTAAAACTTTCAGATAAAATAAATAATAGCGACAATTTAAAATTTACCGGTTTTAAAATGTTCCTTGATGGGAGTGGTCTTTCAAGGAATGCCTGGATGAACGAAGTATGGAATAAGAACTACATTGAAGTTGACAAAAATAATTATGGGCATCCTTTATGGGATATAGATGAATTTAAGAAAACCTTACGATACCTTTCACAAGCAGATAATACAATAAGTATACATGCTATAGGTGATAGGGCTATCAAGGAGACTATTAATTCTATTATAGATATCAAAAAAACATCTAATACCAAGGCAAATTATGCAATAGTTCATTGTACGTCCCCCTCGCAAGAGGATCTGCTAAATATGAAGTTAAATAATATTAGTGTTGAAACCCAAGGAGCATTTATTTATTTTTTTGGAAATGAGTATATAGCAAATTTTGGAAAATCAAGAGAGCATAGATTATTTCCATTTAGGGAAATGTTTGATATGGGCATAAACATGTGCAATGGCTCTGATAGTCCCGTTACATTGTACAAACCAATATACGGAATAATTTCTTCTATTTCAAGGGAAATGAAAACATCAAACAACAAGTATAAAAAACTTAATCCAGATCAATCTCTAACTCTTGAAGAGACGCTTAAAAGTTTTACTATAAATTGTGCTTCAGTTATGGGATGGTATACAATTGGGGCTTTAAAGGTAGGATCTAAAGCAGATATTGTTGTATGGAATAATATACCAATGAGTTTCGAAACTTATTCAGACGATTTCTCCTTAATAAATATTATGATA
>NZ_LKBG01000025.1 GCF_001402945.1 Acidiplasma aeolicum | reverse complement strand
TTAATAATTTTTTCTTTAAAATAATGGAAAATAATATATGCCATACAAAAATTACCCTTTTTAGGATTTAAATGGATAAATATTTGATACTTGAAGATGGCACGATAATAGGTGGCAGGGGTTATGGTTATGAGGGTGAATCCCATGGTGAGCTGGTTTTTACAACATCCATGTCTGGTTATATTGAAACAATAACTGATCCCTCCTATGCAGGTCAGATACTTATATTTGCATTCCCAGAGATTGCAAATTACTCTGTTTCCATGGAAAAAATGGAATCAGAGAAGATTCAGGTTGCCGGCCTTATCACAAAGGACGCCCATGAAATTTTTTCCGGAGGACCCTCTGGAAATGATTTTAATGAATTTTTGAAAAGGTCAGGCGTGCCGGCCATTGATGGCATAGACACTAGGGTTCTCGTTGAAAAAATCAGAAAAAATGGGGTTTTAAGATGTTTTATCAGAAACAAGCCGGAAATCCCCGATGAATTTCCGGACACAATGAATGATGACCTTGTTGGTTTGGTTTCCAGAAAAGAGTACCAGTATTATAAGGGTAATGACCGAAGAAAAATACTTTTTATCGATGTGGGAACCAAAAATAGCCTCATTACAAACCTTGGAAGAATTGCATCACTTCATATAGTACCGTATAATTATGATTTTTTTAATTCAAAACTTGATTATGATGCAGTTTTTATTCCAAATGGTCCTGGAAATCCGGATCATCCGGCATTAAAAAATCTGGTTGAATTCATCAGGGAGGTTTCAGCTGAAAAGCCTGTTATCGGTGTATGTCTGGGAAACCAGCTTATTACACTGGCCTTTGGTGGCAGAACCAAAAAAATGAAGTTTGGCCACAGGGGTGTTAACCATGCTGTTACTGATGGCACTAGAATATACATAACGTCCCATAACCATGGATATGCCGTTGATAATGAATCACTAAGGAATACTGATTTATCAATGAGAATGTGGGATATTAATGATAATACGGTTGAGATGGTGGAGCACAGGGATTTACCTGTTTATTCTGTGCAATTCCATCCGGAGGCCCATCCTGGGCCATATGACGGGAGCTGGTTTTTTGATAAAATAGATGAAACTTTGGGTGTTAAAAATGATTAAGGACATTAAATGCACGCTTGTAATAGGTTCAGGGCCAATAGTTATAGGGCAGGCTGCCGAATTTGATTATTCAGGATCACAGGCATGCCTCGCACTCAGGGAGGAGGGCATAAAAACTGTTCTTCTTAATTCAAATCCTGCAACGATACAGACTGATAGGGAGATAGCAGATAAAATATATATTGAGCCTGTGGAGCCGGATACCGTGATTGAAATAATAAAGAATGAACATATTGATTCAATACTGCCATCCACAGGGGGACAGGTTGGGTTAAATCTTGTTATACTTTTGGATAAGCTGGGAATATTAAGCCAGTATAACATAAAAATACTGGGCACACCGGTTAAATCCATAGAGATTGCAGAGGATAGAAAGAAATTTTTTGATTTGATGCGCAGCATTAATGAGCCCATAATAAACTCATATACAATAACAAAGGATTCATTTATGGCACAGATTGAAAATATTAAAAAATATCCATTAATACTGAGAACTGGTTTTTCACTGGGTGGTTCAGGAGGCAAGATAATTGATTCAAAGGAGGATCTAATTAATTACTGTGAGGACTACTTTATCATAAATGATATACCACTGGAACTTGATGAATCTCTTCTTGGACTGAAGGAAATAGAATATGAGATGATGAGGGATAATGCCGGAAACTGCATATCCATATGCAACATGGAAAATTTAGACCCAATGGGTGTGCATACCGGTGAGAGCATTGTTGTAACCCCATCACTAACATTAAGCAATGATGATTACCAGAAACTAAGAACGGCGGCAATACATATAGTAAGCTCAATCGGTGTTGTTGGTTCATGCAATATTCAGTTTGCCCTTGACCAGAAAAATAATGAGTACTATGTTGTTGAGGTAAATCCCAGGACATCAAGGTCCTCTGCACTTGCCTCAAAGGCATCCGGGTACCCGATAGCCAGAATATCCACAAAAATTGCAATAGGGTATAATCTGAATGAAATTAAGAATCCAATTACAAAAACAACATATGCCGCATTTGAGCCATCAATGGATTATATCACAGTTAAAATTCCCAGATGGCCATTCGATAAATTCTCTGTTAAAAGGGAAATAGGCATAGAAATGAAATCCATAGGGGAGGCCATGGGAATTGGTAGAACCTTTGAGGAGGCTCTTTTAAAGTGTGTTGCGTCCCTGGATATAAAGGATTCAAAATCCTTGAGGCTTTTTACAACAAGGGATAAAACACTTGAATTAATAGAAAAACCAAATGACTTAAGGCTTTATGCCATATTTGAGGCACTGTTCCAGGGCATAGATATAGAGACAATAGCAGGCAAATCAGGCTATGATCCATTTTTCATATATAAAATGAAAAATATTGTTACAGAGTTGCAAAAACTAAAACCGGGGAAACTCCCGGAAAATCTGAGATATATCAAATCACTGGGAATTTCTGATGAAACTCTTTCATATTATACAAAAATGGATGAGGTTGATATAATTAAAAACAGGATTAATAATAATATTATGCCTGTGTATAAAAATATAGATACATGTTCTGCAGAATTTGAATCAAACACCCCATATTTATACTCCTCATATGATTCACAGAATGATTTTAAAACAATTGAAAATAAAAAGATTGTAATTATAGGATCAGGACCAAACAGGATATCCCAGGGTGTTGAATTTGATTATGGATCTGTTAAGGCAGTTATGTCATTAAAATCCTTGGGATATACATCCATTATGGTGAACAGCAATCCCGAAACAGTATCAACAGACTTTGATATATCTGACATCCTTTATTTTGAGCCCATCACATTGGAGCATGTATCCAATATTATTCACAGGGAAAAACCAAATGGAATAATTATACAGTTTTCAGGGCAAACCGGTCAGAATATGGCCTCCGGATTAAGCAGAATATTTGGCAATATAGTACTTGGAACATCTCCAGAAAATATATTTAACATCGAGGAAAGGACAAAATTTTCAAGAGAGCTTAAAAAGCTTGGCATAAAGCAGCCCGAGTTCATAGAAATAGAAAATATAAATGATATTGAGAAAAAAATATCCAGCATAAAACTTCCGGTCATAATAAGGTCAAGCTTTATTATTGGTGGCAGGGCAATGGATATAATTTATGATTACAACATATTAATAGACAGAATACAGGAACTATTCAGGGAAAGGCCCGGATTTCCGATACTTGTAAGTGAATACATCAAAAACGCAACAGAAATAGATGTCGACTTTGTATCAGATTCCACAAGGGCAGTTATCGCAGGCATATCGGTACATATTGAGGAGGCAGGCACACATTCTGGTGATGCATCAATGGTGCTTGCCCCAAATATGGTAAATGATTCTATTAAAAACAAAATATTTGATATTGTTGAGAAGCTAAGATCAAATTTTAATCTTCTTGGCCTTTCAAATCTGCAGCTTGCAGTAAAGGATAATGAAATCTACGTAATAGAATTAAATGCAAGGTCATCAAGGTCAGTACCATTTGTGGCAAAGGCAACAGGCATAAACTGGGTTGATTCTGCGGTAAAGGCCATTCTCGGTACACCATTAAGGGAAACTTATATGGAACCCAAATCATATTTCATTAAAATTCCTGTGTTTCCATTTAAAAGATTCAGGGATATGGACGTGATCCTTGGCCCTGAAATGAAATCCACAGGAGAGGCAATGTGCTGTGGTCTGGACTTTAATGAGGCAATGGCAAAGGCAATTAAAATAATTAAAAGGAATTTTAAGCTTGAATCCGCACTTATTACTGTTAATGACGGTGACAAGCCAGAGGCACTGGAAATTGCAAGAAAATTATCACTTAATGGAATAAAAATCTATGCAACGCCGGGCACATCAAAATATCTTGAAAACAACGGCATAAAAAATATTACTGTTTACAGGCTCAAGGATATGCGGAAGCCGGGCCTAAGTGAGGTTTTAAAGAATGAAAATATATCAATTATAGTAAATACACCATCTGAAACATATGGATCATTCAGGGATGGCTTTTCCATAAGGGAAATTGCAGTTAGAAGGGATATACCACTAATAACCAATATAAAATTCGGGGTTGCACTTATAAACGCACTAACATCAAAAATTACACCGCATTACAGGGAAATAGGTGAATATGTTAAAAACTAAAGTTTATTAATAATCAAAACAAAATTTTATATATTTATTTACCATTTTGATGGGTGTATAAAGTTTTCATGGATTTTTAATATTTATTATCACATTTTAGAT
>NZ_LKBG01000024.1 GCF_001402945.1 Acidiplasma aeolicum | reverse complement strand
ATAAACTTATTTATTTTTTTTAAATAGTATTTAAATATTCATGAAATTAAATCATATTTATACTTAAATTAGTATTATATATATAATTGATATACACTATCATGGATAAAATCATTGATAGTGAAAAATTCTCAAAATTTTTAAGGCTTTTATATGTTGCAACAGCAATTGGGGCGTTTACAGATATTTTTGATACTAGTGTCGTCGGTGGCACATCTGCAAGCATAATCACATCACTGAATATAACAAAACCCGAATTTGGGTTCCTCGGTTCAATGACATTTATTGGTGGTCTCTTTGGTGCACTATCTTTTGGATACCTATCTGATGCCTTTGGAAGGAAAAAAACATTTATAATAACATTAATACTTTTCATAGTTTTTGAATTTTTATCAGGTCTGGCACCTGATTATATATATCTTTTGGTATTCCGTTTTGTTGTGGGCTTTGCAATTGGTGCTGATTATGTTCCGGCCATAACCCTGCTCTCTGAGTTTGTGGAACCCGGGAAAAGAGGGTCTTCATTTGATTTTTTCTGGATACTGGCAAATCTGGGTGCTCTTGCATCCTATCTTGTTGCATTCCTACTGGTTCCACTTGGCGGTCTTCAGTGGAGAATTTTATTTATAATAGGAATAATACCGCCTTTATTGGGATTATTGATAAGATCGAGAATTCCAGAAACACCAAGGTTTTTTGCCATTAAGGGAAAAATAGAGGATGCCAAAAACTCCCTAAAAGAAATAGGTTTAAGTGAGGATAATGTAAATAATTATGAAAAGTATAATTTAAGCGATGAAAAATTATTTAAACCATATATTTTAGGAATAACGATACCGCTGTTTCTAATCATGCTTTTAAATATACCCCCAAGTGGAATGCTGGAATTAACGCCACTTATGTTAAGTACTTTAAAAATATCAAAAAGTGATTCACTGTTATTTACCTCATTTGCCTGGGTCACACCAGTTGTAATAGGAAATATTATAGCATTTAAATTAATGGATTTGCTTGGTAGGATAAAAATGCTTATAATAGGTTCCCTAGGTCTTGGGATTGCATTAATAGCCATGTATGTATTTTCATCATATTATTTCAATGTCGATTTAATGCTAGCTGCAATGGCCTCTGGTGGAATACTGCAATCGTTTTATATTCCAGTAATTTACTCACTCTCCACGGAGTTATATCCAACAAAGATTAGGGGCATGGGCCAGGGTATAAGTATTGCCGGAATAAGGCTTGCTGGCATCATAGGTACATTTGGTGGTTCACTTCTGTTAACATATTATAAAATAGCCGGAATTTTAATAGGATACGCCGTTATATGCTTTCTGGCAATTATTGTTATTGTCTTCTGGCTTGGCAGGAAGGCAGAAACAAATAAGATGGTTTTAGAGGATATAGATAAAAGATTCATTAAAAATTAAATTATATATTTTCATCAAAGAATTTTAAAGTTTCCCTGTACTGCTGAATCATGTGCATTTTTTCACCTAAGCCATGGCCCTCCCTTGGAAACAGCAGCAGCCTTACTTTTTTGTTTTTATCCTTTAAATACCTGTAAAATTCAAGGTACTGGCCATATGGTACATATGGATCCTCAATGCCATGCATTAAAAGTATGGGTGTTTTTATATCACTGTTCATTCTTATAACCGAGAACTTATCGTATTTATTGAACTTATAAGGGTCTTCATGCATGTGTATCTGATCCCATAGATGCAGGTTTGATGTTCCGTGGAAGCTTACCCAGTCAGATATTCCATACAGGGATACAGATGCCCTAAAAATATTTGATTTTGCAACGGCAAGTGCAGACATGTAACCTCCATATGACCCTCCTGTTATATATATTCTGTCAGTTTTAATTTTTCCGGTGGATTTTAGGAAATTTATTCCATTTATTATGTCCTCAAAATCATTCCCGCCGAGGTCTCCAAGATTTGACTCAGCATACTTTCTTCCAAGGCCTATGCTTCCGCGGTAATTTGGAAGGAAAACAGAGTATCCATTGTCAAGGTACATTGTTGTGCGGTCGATCATTGCAGGATATGAAAATGATGTGGGGCCCCCATGTATATAAACTATTAAGGGTTTTTCAGGTCCGAGTGATCTTAAAAATCCATATATCCTCATGCCATTTGAATCCCATTCAATAAGCTCATTTGCGTATTTTGGTGAATTCCTTAATTCTTTATTTATTTCAGACTTAATGATTTCATCTCCATTGATAAATAAAAGTTCTCCTGGATTTTCAGTATCTGAAAAAACCAGTGCAATTTTATTTAATGATATTGAAAATTCCGGTGAGACAACAGGATAAACTATGCCGGTGCCCCTCCATAAAATACTTCCAGTATCGATATTTTTTATCCTGAATTCTGACATGTGATTTTCCATGGCATAAATATTGTTATTGAAAAATTCTATATGTGAGTAGCTTGAATCGCTATCTTCAGTCAGATTTTTTGTTTTATTTCCTGATATTAATATAATATCGCCTGATACAACACCCCTGTCACTCATTACAGATTCAAGAAATGCAGCATTGTCATTGAATGCCCTAATTTTACCTATCTGCCTGTATTCTGGATCATAAATAATTTTTATATCCCTATCAATACCTATTTTATATACCTTGGATGCATACCAGCAGCTCTCCTGCGGGCATTCAGAGGCAATAGCATAGATATTTTTCCCGTCAACTGAAAATTCCCAGATGTTTAGTTTTTCTGTTATTTTTTTTATTCCCGAATTCATGTCAATAATATATAGTGAATTAAATGAATCCGATTCTTCAAAGAAATATGCATCATCCTCACCATTCACCTTTTTTTCCTTTGCAGTAAATATAATTCTGGAATCGTCATACCATTTTGCAGTATCTATCTCCCCGGGAAAATTCAGACTTATATCCATTCCATTGTTATCCAGAACAATAATATTATTCCCGCAAACATAAAGTGATCTGCCTGAACTGGCATATTCAAAGGATTTAATGCCATGCCCATCTATTTTTCTTTTAATTTCCATATTTTTTTTAAAAATAAATAATGTGGATTCAGGGTTCTTTTTTTTATATTCCCTGTAACTTTTTGTTGCAATACATGCAATTTCATCCCCATTTGGGGATATTCTGACATTTGAAATAAACCTGTATTTTAAAAGTCTCTCAATGCTGTAATCTTCCATTATCTGAGATAATTATAAAATATAAAATCTTAATTATATTCCGCATTTTTATCCATGAAATGGCCTGTTTTTCCAGTTATTATGGCTATAACAATAAGAACTGTTACAATCAATGCCAGTACCAGTGTATTGTATCCTAATCCCAGATACACAAGAAGAATTCCTGATGTAAATCCACTTACAGCCTCAACTATTTTATTTACCATGTAATTCTGGCCATTGGCAATCCCCCTTATCTTTGAGGGTACAAATGAATTTAACACCGCATTATATGCCATTGGCCCCATGTAATCAAGGAATATAATGCCCATGGTAAACGGTACTATAAGAATACTGTATAGCCTTCCAGAAAAAACAATGAAAAGCATAAACAGTAACAGTCCTGCAAACGATGATGGTATGACACTGCTTTTATATATGCCAAATCTTGATGATACAAATGGTGAGATTAATGCGCCTGCAAAGCCGGCAGCATATATTAATCCATCAATGCCAAGTATATATGTAAATGTGTATATCCTCAATATTACAAGCATGTATGTTACATAAAATGAAAACCCCCAGCCTATAAAACCAACTATGCAGTTTAGGGAATATGTGAATATTATTTCCCTGTTGATTCCTGACCTGTAAAATTTGATTATATCCTTAAGTGACCTGTGCAATTTTTCTGTTGATTTTATCTTTATATCATCACCATAAACATTTTTAATAACCTTTTCAGCATCGGTATTTTTACCGCTGTAATAAAGCCATAAGGGTGTTTCCATTAAATATGTTCTTAATACCAAAATAATTGTGGCGAATACACCACCCATTATGAAAATATATCTCCATATAATATTGGAGTTTATATATGTATAGAGCAGGTATACTGTTAGTACCGCAACAAGGGCAACGACTGAAAATGCATATGCCCAAAGCGAATAAAATTTATTTCTCTGTTTCATGCTTATATATTCATAAATGTATGAAAAGCCTGTGGCCACATCAGCCCCTATGGAGAATCCCATAATAATCCTGAATGCTATAAACTCAACCAAGTTGGTGGAAACGGCTATAAGAATGGCAAAAATAATAAAAACCAGCATATTATAAATAAGCATTTTTTTTCTGCCCAGATAATCAGTTAAATACCCACCAAATATGGCACCTATTATTGCCCCAATATTTGCTCCGGCGACGGAAAGCCCAAGAAGTATGCCGGACGGCAGGAATGTATCCTTAAAAAAGGTTAAAACAAATGAAAATGCGGTGAGATCCCATACATCAAGGAAAACACTTGCAGAAACTATAAAGACCATATAAAGGCTTTTTATATTATCATGGGTTAATATGTAACGTGAAACCTCATTGTTCTCCATTGAAAATGATATATTATATTAAATTATAAATTTTTTTAAAACATTATAATTATAATTTAAAATTAA
>NZ_LKBG01000023.1 GCF_001402945.1 Acidiplasma aeolicum | reverse complement strand
AGCCTTCCAAGCTTTCGACCCGGGTTCAAATCCCGGCACCTGCATAAATATAAAAAAACCTGGAAGATATCAGGAAATTTTAGGTTGTGTGCCATATTTTGTGTAAATATAAATCCCCCCTGTTAATAATGAAATGATCATTAAATAACAGGGAGAAATACCTCTTTTGAAAGCAGGAGGTAATAAAATATGGAATATGACAATATAAACATATCGTATGTGGAGGACATAATAGAAAAGACAGTCAAAGAGAAACTAAAAATAATATAATAAATAAAAATTTAAGAATAGAGGAATTCAAAAAATAAATTTAAAACAAAGGCAAATAAAATATATCCATAGGCAAAAATTAATTTTAGGAAAGAATTTAAAAAATTCATGGATAATATTTATGATAAAATATAAGGTATACAATTTATAATATTCAATAATAAGGCTTACAATATTGATTATTGATTTAATAGATACAAATAAAAAATTTAATGGCATTTAAAATATACGATCCAGCAGTATAATTATTCAACGCTCATTAAATAACTATCTGAACTATTGTAGTTAAGACTCAACAAAATTTGGATATAAAATAATGAAAGGTGTAATTTGTTTTGAATGAATCTAAATGAATAACCTAATGCATTTTAAAATCTATTATGCTTTTTCTTTTTAATTCCTTTATTTTATCGAAATCGGAGTCTTCAGATATAATGATGTTTGCCTTTTGTGTTATTGCAGTTGCTGCATGAATTGAATCTCTTGGACTGGTTTTATACAGTTTCATGATAACCATTGAAAGTGCCAGCAAATCCTGATTTATATCAACTAAATTCAGTCCAGGCATATTCAAAAAAGCTTCACCGGCAGATATCGCATCTTCAAAATTTCTATTCTTTTTTATTATCCAGATGATCTCATCAAAGGTTAATTTGTTACCAAGATAATGCATTATGGTTATATAGATCAAATAATCATAAAAATAGCCATCATAGACATATTAACTATTAAAATCTGTATAATAATTCAATGAGTTACACTGGTTCTTAATAACTGGATGGCAACATATGCGTATCCAGATATCAATGGAAAATATGATATTTTAGTATTATAAAAAATACATAAATACAATGCTTCTCTGGAATAAAGAGATTATCTTGTAAGGTAATAAGGTCTTTAAACATAAATACAAGAAATGATGTTGAGGGTATATTTTTATAATAATTTTAAATTAAAGGAGGCATGTAAATGAGGTTAATAATTATGCAGCATGCTATTTTTAAAAATATATTTTTTAATCAACATTTACTGTTGCAATTTCCTCCACATTTCTTGATTTTATTAATGCGTATATTATTCCGAGTATAATCCATACACCTGCAGCTATTGCATATATTGAATAGGGATAAGATGGAAGCGGTACAAATGAATAATATATTGCCAGTATTAGAAATGCAGACCCTATTACCGGTATTATTATGTGCTGAAGAATCTTCATTTTTATTTTATTGGCCCTAACGTATCTTATGAGTGCGAAATTATTGATCATATGTGTTAGTATTAGCATTAATCCTATCATTATGAAAGGATAGACACCGCCGTTAAACGGCCCGAAGATGAGACCATTTATAAGTGCAAAGAAGAACCCAAATACTGTGATTAAAATTATTATTCTATGAGGTGTTTTATATTTTGGATGCGTTACGGCAAAATACCTTTTTGGAAATATTATATTATCCCTTGCCATGCCATAGGATGTTCTTGACAGTGAGTTATTAATCGCCAGACCAAACATGAAATAGCTATTATATATTATGACCGCAAAGGCTATTTCTGCTATTATGCCAAGATATTTTTTATACACTATTAAACCGGGGTCAGGTGATGTTGCAAATGTGCCCATATTTGACACGCCCCAGCCAACAGTAAGGGCATATGTAACAAGTATAACAGAAAGATCGATTATCATGACGAGCACCAGAGCCATTGGTATGTTTCTCTTTGGCTCCTTTGTTTCCTCTGCTATTGCCACCACCGATCCTGATCCCGCAAGGGTGGTAAATCCTATTATAAATGCAAGGAATACAGGCTGTAGCTTGCCGCCAACAGGTGCCAGTGTAAAAACTGAGGCTGTGTTTGATGGCCCTGCAAGGAAAATTATTATAATGCTGGTTATGACTAGAAATAGCACCTCGATTAATCCGGCTATCCATGCATAGTTCAATGATGGCTTTATTCCAAGGTATTCTATTATAAATACAAAGAACATAAATGGAAGTATAAAAACTATCCAGAGATATGGTATGGATGAAATCTGCGGTGTCAGAAGATATATCAATGATGATGAACCCAGAAACGCAAAGGCAGGATATGCAAGCATTTCATTGCCAAGGAATAGCCAGCCCGTAAAAATGCCCCATCTTTTTCCAAGGCCGTTTGCGGCAAAGCCATAATATCCCGCGGCACTTGAGATGTATTTTGAAAACTGGTAATTGGTGTTCACCAGAAGAAAGTAACCGGCCCATGCGAGTAAAATGACCAGGGGCGTTGCACCAAGTGCTATTGCGGCCGTTCCTGTAATAAGCAGGGCGATATCAGCTGCAGGGGCAACGTGTGACTGCGACTGAAATACGGCATGGATTAAGCCCACGGCATTTCTCTTCAGTCCATAATTTTTAACAGGTTCAACATCCTTATTATCATCAACCATAAATAGAAATATTAGATAGGTGTTACTTAATCATTTCTATCATAACATAAATATATTATCAATAATTTACGAGAATTAGAATTTTTATTTCATCTTTCTAAAATTATGGATAAAATATTTAAGTAAAAGGTATTTATTTGATCTCAAATTACATTTTATTCAGGTTGTTTTTATACCTCTCCGTGAACGTATTGTAATTTTTCTTATAGTCCGTCCATAACCTCTTGTAATCCTCGGATACCCTGCCTATAACCCTTGCCGGAATACCAACAGCTATGGATTCGTCCGGTATTTTATCCTTGTTTTTAACAACAGCACCCTCGCCAACAGCAGCCCATGTGCCCACCTCTGCAAAATCAGAGACAGTAGAATTCATGCCTATTACAGCATAATCTCTTATTGTACCAGTATGTATAACCGATAAATGGCCAATGGTTACATGCTTTCCTATGTATGTTTTCTCACCAGGCCTTGCGTGAATCACACAGTTGTCCTCTACTGCAGAGTAATCATCTATCTCTATTGTGCCATAATCGCCCCTTAAAACAGCTCCCGGGCCAATCCATACATGATTGCCTATTATAACATTGCCTATGATTGTGGCATTTTCAAAAACATATGCGGTATCACTTATCTTTGGTATTCTTCCCTCAAACCCATAAATCATAATGCCTTAACTGTGCTGAATATATAAACATAGCGCATTTTTAAATGTATGCATTATAAAATTTATAACCTTTTTTAATCCAGTATTTACAGTGTACATAAATTATTATTATTTATTATTACAGCAATTTTTTTTAATATTAATTTTCATTTACCATAAATATATATATTTCCCATAGTAATGTAATAATCTATAAATTTATATATAGAAAAAACGATATAAACATTTATGGAAAAAAATGGTAATGAAATTGAAACAGATTTACTTCCGAGGCTTGACCGGCTTCCATGGAGTTCGTGGCACTGGAAGGTATGGTTCATACTTGCCGGTGGAATGTTCCTTGAGGGGCTTGTACTCTCAATAGGCGGTTCAACTCTGTCAACAGTCGAAAAATTATTTTCCCTAACATCCAGTGAGGCCGTGGCACTCACACCAATATTCCTTGTGGGTGAGATGCTTGGCGGAATCCTTCTTGGGGCCATGGCCGATATACGTGGAAGAAAGCAGTTATTTATAATTACCATGGCAATAATAGCATTTGGATCACTGCTATCAGCAGCATCAGTGGATTATATAATGCTGGCAGCATCAAGGGCCATTGCCGGCTTTGGTATAGGTGGTGAGCTTGGATCGGCAATTACAGCGCTTGAGGAGTTTTCACCGTCGAAAAACAGGGGTTTTTCAGTTGGAACAGGAAACGGTGTCATGTTTGATTTCGGTACATTTATTGCAGGATTTGTGTCATTTTTTGCCATTGCATACCTGCCATTGAGCTATGGCTGGAGGATAGCATTTTTAACCGCCGTGGTCCTTGCAGTTTTCATATTCATTGCAAGGCTTGATTTACCGGAATCAATAAGATATTTATTAAGGAAGGGCAAGGTTGACGAGGCGGAGCTTCTGGTTATTGGCATAGAGAAAAAAATAGAGGAGAAGAAGGGTAAATTATCCCCTGCAAATGGAACTGTAAAGGTTCCGGTTGACTATGGAAGACCGCAGGCATCAGAGGGCTTCAGTGTTATATTTAAAAAATACAAAAAGAGGATAGCATTATCATGGATACTTAACTTTACAGAAACATGGCCATATTACGCCGCATTTTCAATTATACCATTAATATTCACAAATATTTATTTCATAAAGTCAAAGGATACTGGATTAATATTAAGCGCGGTGTTGGGTGCCGGCGTTCTCGGCGTCTTTGTCTGGGCATACCTCCTTGATATTATAGGCAGAAGGCCGGTGATAATGCTCACATACATCCTTGCAGGCATAGTTGCAATTATACTTGGCGCCCTTGTGCACAGCATAGACTTCATTGCATTCATTGCAATTCTTTCAATCATGTACTTCTTTACATACGCTGCTGCGGCACTGCTTTATCCGCAGATAGGTGAAATGTTTCCAACAAGGGCAAGGGGTTCCGGTGTTGGAACAGCAATAGGATTCGGCAGGCTTGGTGGAATCATAGGGCCATTTGTCCTTCTGGCGCTCCTGTCGCATGGGCTTTTTTACGTCTTTGTTTCAACCGGAATTGTGCTAATTATCGGTGGAATAGCGGAGGTTATTCTTGGGCCGGAGCTTAAAAAGGAGAGCCTTGAGAAGGCATCAAATGATTACTGATTTTTTAAAAATTCTATTATTTTATTTTTTTCCTCCAGTGAGTTTAATGATAAATCCGCATTTTTAAGTTCATCTATTTTATATATTCCTGTGGCGACAGCAATGGCCCTGGCCCCTGCATCCCTGGCAGCCTTTATGTCCAGCGGCGTATCACCAATTAAATAAACATTCATTAAATCGATTTTAATGCCAAGCCTTTTTAATGCATACGAAACCAGTTCTGATCTTATCATACTGTCACTTCCATAGCCCCCTGTGGAAAAATATTTGGATATTCCGGCCTTTTCAGCACGAAGTTCCGCAACGCCCTGTATGTTTCCTGTTAAAAGCCCAAGTGTGTATCCAAGGTCATAAAATTCTTTCAATGCAGTGTTTACACCATTTAATAATTTATAATCCTCTGGTTTTATATTATTTTTGACATATTCAAGCATTATTTTAAGTGCATCGTTTATATGAACTGATATTTTGGCATCATCAAGCCCTGCCCTTTTCAGCAGTCCGTATAATATGCCGGTATCTGTCATACCGTGCCTTGGAAATGAATAAATATCAGTTTCAACACCGTAAACCTTCCTGCAGGCATAATTAAAGGATTCTGTATGTGTCGGCGATTCCTCCATTAGCGTTCCATCAACATCAAATAAAAGGAGCTTTTTCATGGAGGCTTATTCATAATTATAATATATTGGTTATGTTTAAAATGGAAGAATGATAACCATTGTAATATATTTCATTCATAAAATATGGAATAAAACTACTACAAGGATTATTATTATTTTTATGTCCATAACCTAATGGGGAAATGCTAAATAACCGATGTTTAATTTTTTTAACCTAATTAAAACTTCAAAAATCGATAATAAACATAATAATTATATGTGTTATATTTAAGATTTTTGTTTTATGTATATTAACATAAATACTTGCATAATTTAAATGGAAATCCAATTAAAAAAGGATTTTCCATATAAAATGAAAATTTTTAAATATTAGACATATTTATATTTCTTCGTTTATATAATATTTAATTATCGGCAATAATCGAAATATTTTGAATATAAGCAACATACTTTATATATAATGACAAAATAAATCGATGATGACAGATAAAAAAAGTGCCTTGGTTCTGTGGTTTAATGAGATAGATAAAAATGATGTTGGTATTGTGGGTGGAAAATCCGCAAACCTTGGTGAGATGGCAAGTACCGGAAAGATACCTGTGCCAAATGGTTTTTCAACAACGTCAAAAGCATATAATGATTTTATAAATTATAATAATTTAAAGGATAAGATACAGGGTATTATAGAGTCAACCAATGTCGATGATACTAAATCACTGAACGGTGCCAGCAAGGCCATTAAGGACCTTTTTTTAAAGGCAAAATTCCAGAAGGAATTTGAAAACCAGGTCAGGAAATGCTATTCAAAGCTGATACAATCAGAGGGAAATGTGTTCGTTGCGGTAAGATCATCTGCAACATCAGAGGACCTTCCGGACGCAAGCTTTGCCGGGGAGCAGGAAACATACCTTAATGTAAAGGGTGATGACGAGGTCCTTGAGAAGATAAAGGAATGCTATGCCAGTTTATTTACACCGCGTGCAATATACTACAGGCAGAAGAAGAATTTCTCACACTTCCAGATAGCACTCTCGGCAACAGTCCAGAGGCAGGTCTTCTCTGAGGAATCAGGTGTTATGTTCACACTTGATGTATCCAATGGCGATACATCAAAGATTGTTATAGAATCAAGCTATGGTCTTGGCGAGTATGTTGTTGGCGGCACGGTGACACCTGATACATTTTATGTTGACAAGGCAACAATGAAGATAGAAAAAAGAATGATATCGAATAAAAATAAGATGCTCAAGTGCCTTGAAACGGGTGGAACCGAGGAGCTTGTTGTCAGCTCTGATAAGGCCATGGAGCCATCCCTTAATGATAGGGAAATCCTTGAGCTTGCCTCCTATGGAAAGGAAATAGAGGCACATTACAGCCACGCAATGGATATTGAGTGGGCCAAGGATTCAATTGATCATAAAATTTATATTGTCCAGGCCAGGCCTGAGACCGTATGGAGCAATAAAAAAACAGGTGATAATAAAATGGAGGTTAATGAGGAAAATGTTGAGAATGATGTTATATTGAAGGGTTTGCCAGCATCTCCCGGTAATGTTACCGGAACGGTCAAGGTTCTTTCATCACCGGATGAGATTTCCAAATTTAACAAGGGAGAAATTCTTGTCACTACAATGACAGCACCTGACTGGGTTCCTGTCATGGAAAAGGCCAAGGCAATTATTACAGATGAGGGTGGATTAACATGCCATGCAGCAATAGTTTCAAGGGAGCTTGGGGTTCCATGCATAGTCGGTACATCATCATTTGGAAAGAAGGCCACTGATATTTTGCATGATGGTGACGTTGTCACTGTTGACGCCTCCAATGGCGTCATATACTCTGGTAAATTTGCACAGGAGGAGGAAAAGGAAGAGGAGGAGGTAAAATACCAGGAGCCTGAGATAATAACAGGCACAAAGATCATGGTTAACATGGGAGAGCCATCACTTGCACCAAGAATAGCAAAGCTTCCTGTTGACGGTATAGGCCTCATGAGGGAGGAATTTATATGGACCGAAATAGGAGAGCACCCATTATCATTAATTAAGAACGGCCGTGGCGATTACTTTGTTAACAAACTTTCAGATGCCCTTGTGAAAGTATGCAGGGCGTTTGCACCAAGGCCTGTTGTGCTTAGATTCAGCGATTTCAAATCTGATGAGTACAAGAATTTAAAGGGTGGATCAGAATTTGAGCCGGTAGAGGACAATCCCCTTCTGGGATGGAGGGGCGCATCCAGGTACTACGATGAAAAATACATGGAGGCATTTAAATTAGAATTAAAGGCCGTAAAAAAGGCAAGGGATGAGAACCTGCTTAAAAACCTCTGGGTCATGATACCATTTACAAGAACCGTTGAGGAATTAAAAAAGGTTGTAAAGATAATGGAGGAAAACGGCCTTGAGAGAACCAAGGATTTCAAGCTCTTCCTTATGGCAGAGATTCCAAGCAATATAATACTGGCAGATAAATTCAATGAATATGTGGATGGATACTCCATAGGTTCAAATGATTTAACAATGCTAATGCTCGGTTCTGACAGGAACAACGGCAAGATGAGCTCAATGTTCGATGAGAGAGACCTTGCAATAAAAAGGGCAATTAAATACCTTATTAAAATTGCACACAGGGATGGAAAGATCGTATCAATATGCGGCCAGGCACCATCACAATACGATGAGATCGTCGATTTCCTTGTCAGGGCTGGCATAGATGATATTTCTGTTAATCCAGACACAGTTGTGCATGTGAGAAAACTTGTGGCTGCTGTTGAGAAGAGGGTGCAGGTTGAGGCAGCCCTTGGAGAGGTTTATAAGGATGATGACTGGGATCTTCCCTTATAAAAATATATTTTCCTGTTTTAATTTATAATTTTTCTTTAATATGTATGATGATGTTAATTTTTCAAAATTAATAATAACATAACCTGAATTAAAGAGCCTTTTAAGGATATCCCTGTATTGAAGCTTGATTTCAAGTGCCTTTTTTATGTCATAATTTTTTAATGATATAAAATCTGGAAATATTTTCAGGCCAATGGTTGATCCTAAATTATTTAAATTAAATGAGACAATAAACTGTGATGCATCAATAAAATTTATGTACTGCACATTATCATAGGACCTATCATAATCATCATTAATGTACCATTCGGCAACAAGCCTGTCCGTTGGGAGCCCTGCGTTGATACCGTCATGCATTTCACCGTAAAAATTATCAATATAGGTCCTTGAAAATGCACCAAGTTTGTTAATATTAAAATAGGCGTTGAGGCTCATCATGGGGTCAAAGGTCCATGCAATGAGGTCATATCCATATTCCCTCGCAAGCTCCATCTGCTTTTTCTTGAGCATATAGCCAACACCAGAATACTTTTTGTCCGATATAACACCGGTCATATGTGAATATAAATATGTTTTTCCATGCCTGTAACCGGGATATGAAAAACTGATGCCAACAATCTCTGAATTATCATATGCGGCCAGTACAAAACCTCCATGATATGCCATTGAATGTATTGTATCCTTAAAGCCGTTTAATGCACTGTCAGTGTTCCATGCCGATTTAATGACATCCATAAATGCGGAGATTTCAGAAGGATCCTGAATTTTTTCTATTTCCATATGTTACTGCTGATGTTAAAACCGGATATAACTATTTCCAATAATATATGAATTTATTATATGGAAAAAAATGGTTTTATAAACATTATAGTTACTATGTGTAAATGATAATTTTATTGTTCGCCTACAGGGGCATCAAACATCCCAAAGCCGGAGTAGCAGAGAGAACTATTTATGGGGTCGGAGAAGACTGATTAAATTAAATATGGATGTTAATCTGGCTACCTTAGAGGTTGTGTACCATATTTGTGTATTTATAAATAATACCTCCTATTGAACATCTCCTTAATTTCATCATGGCATTTATAGTATCCGTTCATCTTCCTGAATGCATGCTTAGAATTGAATTCTATTGATTTTAAATAGAATATTTTCATTGCAAAGTCCCCACCAGGGAATGATGATACTGTTTTTATCCTTCTTCTTATTTCCTCATTCATTATTTCTATAATATTTGTTGATTTTAATAAATTCCTTATTCTTGATGGATAATCATAGAATCTTAATAATTCACCTAACTTTATTTCAGTATTATATATTATATTAGGATACTTATTCTCCCATTTATTCTTAAACTCATTGAATTTACCTATGGCCT
The DNA here is from genome assembly GCF_001402945.1 of Acidiplasma aeolicum. GTDB lineage: Archaea > Thermoplasmatota > Thermoplasmata > Thermoplasmatales > Thermoplasmataceae > Acidiplasma > Acidiplasma aeolicum. Next base: position 11,771 of record NZ_LKBG01000023.1, on the reverse strand, counting down.
CTTCCTTATTATTGCACCTAAACATTTTATTTGCATCATCCATTATTTCTATATCCTTTTCCTTTACCTTTGATTTTGGTTATGGATAGTTTAAAGTTAAACACATCTAAAGAGCTCTATATAAAGACGGATTTATATAAATATACAAAGGTGGGTAATGTAAAATGCCTGGAAGAATATGGGCTGGTGAGGAGAAATTCAATATTATAATGGAATTATTCCAGAATCCAAATATTACAATAGCAGAAATATCCAAGAACCATGGAATAGCAGTATCACTATTTTATAAATGGAGGGAACAGTTTTTAGAAGGAGGCAAAAAGGGATTGGAAGGAAAGGATCCTGATAAGTCTTTAATGAAGGAGAATGAGAATCTTAACTCAATAATAGGTGAAATGACCATAGCAAATGAAATATTAAAAAAAATTATATGAGGAGGAAAAGATGAGTTCGGTGAATGAGATGAATAATAATGGAATTGAAGTAAAAAAAGCATGCTATTATTCTGGAATTAACAGGATAACATACTATTACAGGAGGAAGCATGAAAACAATGAAGATAGGAGATATATAACAAGGATTGATAATAATTTTTATAAAAATCAAATTTTGCAATCATAAGAATTTTAATTTTTTAAAAACTGGCAAAAAAATTTTATTTCAAGTTCAACAGTATTTTTGAATACATTGATAATTTTATCATTTATATTTTCATTATTTATTATATCAATCATGAAATTAACAAATATTCTTAAATCTTCGGAATGCAGCTTTTCCCAGGTATTTATATAATCATTTTGAGAATTCTTATTTGAAAATGTTTCAAGGTAAATCCATTCACCTGCAAGGAGCATTGATAATATTAATACAAAATCGTTGGAATTTATTACTTCATCCATGAAATTTATGTATTCTTTTGTGCATGTTGATAACTCAATATTTTTAGAATTTATGTTATTTTTAACAAAAAAATCAGTAAAAAATTTTATCTCATCATTCTCAACAATGTGTTTGAACCGTCTGAATTTTTCAGCATAATTATCATTTGATATATCAATCAATTTATTTAAAACTTTTATATCCTCAAGTACAAAAAAATAATCCTGAATAAAATATTTTTTTAGCAAATTTTCCGGGCAGTGGTTTTCAATAAGAAGTCTTGCAAATTGAGTGTTAACCGCCTCTTTAAATCTGGAATTTCCTATTAATTCCATTGAATTATCTGGCATAATTTAGTATGCATTATGTTATTATTAATCTAATTATTTGTTTTTCCATAACTTATTCTATTTAAGCCCGCAGAAATATTAATAATATAAAAAATTTTAAATCCATGAATTCTGAAAACAGTCTAAAATCAAACCAGATCGGATCGTGGCATGATATATACCGGCGTTTCACGTACAGTACTTGTTGCCTAGGGCAGTAAACCATGATTTTTGCTTTAAATGGAATTATTTTTTTATTATTCATTTATAAATAAATTTATGGTCAGAACAAGCCGAATAATATTAAAATTTGTAAATTTTATTTTGTTTATCCTTCAAGCTATCGTTATATATACAAAAATATTTTAATAAAATCATTAAAAAAAATGAATGTATTTATTTTTAACATCAATAAAGCTGTCAAAACTCCCATATCTTTCATTTATTTTATCCATAACTTCATTATTAATATTGCTAAAATGCGTTAGTGGCATAATATTATAATTAAATTCGTTAAAAACATAAACAGATATGTTAATTGGTTTAATATTATCAAAAAAATAAACATAGGACCTCTTCATGTTATGCCTTATGGGCCAACCATAAATATCTGGTACCTCAGGTATATACTGCTTTGCTATTATTTTTCCATAGAATACAAGATCCTTTTTTCTATAAAATATAATTTTGTCGTTAATGTTTATCATGTTATAATAATCTATTAATGTCCTTCTTAACCCGCAGCCATAAAATTTTTCCTTTAATCCTAAAATTTTTTTATTCTCTGGCGTTAGATATTTTTCAATGTCCTTATATAATATGCCGTTATTTATCATTTCGAGCAGTTTTTTATATGATTCCTCCTCGCTCTTTGGCGCAATAAACACACTTGACATTTGATGATAATAACCATATAAGAATTAAAATTTATTCAAAATGTTAAAATATGAATTAAATATTTATTTTATAATGCCTCAGTTTATAATTTTCATTGACTTTGATTACTTCTTTGCACAGGTAGAGGAGATATTAAATCCAGAAATCAGGGAAAAGCCCGTTGTTGTCTGCGTTTATTCCGGAAGAACTGAAACAAGCGGGGCGGTTGCAACATCAAATTACCTTGCAAGGAAGATCGGCATAAAATCGGGAATGCCACTTCCACAGGCAATGAAAATAGGAAAGGACAGGGCCGTTTTCCTGCCCATAAGAAAGGATATTTACAAGGAATGGTCTGACCATATCATGGATATAATTTCCGAATACTCTGATAAAATTGAAATTGCCAGCATTGATGAGGCGTATATTGATGTAACAGATTCATGTAAAGATTTTAATGATGCTGTTAACACAGCACAAAAGATTAAGGATGAGATATACAATAAAACGGGTGTAAGGGTATCTGTTGGTGTTTCAGTTAACAAGGCAATAGCAAAGGTTCTTGGTGACATGGCAAAACCCAATGGTATAAAGTCTGTTGGGCCATCAGAGATTCAGGATTTTCTAAAGGGCCTCGAGATTAGCAAAATACCTGGTGTTGGCAAAGTAATAGGGCAGAGGCTAAATGATGCTGGTATTAAATATATCACAGATGTAATCAATGCAGATAGGGATCAACTTATCAACATAATTGGAACTGCCAAATATAATTATCTTTATGATATAGCAAATAATACATACAATAAACCTGTAACACCAAGGGAGAAGAAAAATTTTGGTAGGTACATGACATTGCCTGAGAATACAAGGGATGTGAATATCATCATACCATATGTAAAAAAGGCAATTGATTCAGCATATGAAAAGGCACCAGGCCTGCCATCTGAGTTAAGCCTTGTTGCCATTATGGAGGATATTTCAATACTATCAAGGTCATATACAGGTGCAAGAATAGATAAAAACCGCGCACTTGAAATAGCAATAGGTCTATTAAACAGGATCATCAACGAGGATCAGAGAAATATAAGAAGGGTCGGCGTCAGGCTTGGGAAAATAACAAAAAATGAAACACTGGATGATTTTTTTTAATAATTAGAAATTTATTAGAATAAACACAATTTATATCCTGAAAATGTGGTAATAAAAATATTTAGATATTTTAAACGTCTTATGCCATGTTGTTAATATATGTTTATAACATAATGCTTAAAAATGATATGCGTGATGATTTATTAAAATCATTCAAATTGCTTGATAAAAATATTTATGATCTTAGAATAGGGAAAAATCATGTTGAAATTGCATCATATGATTATATTAACAGGGTTGTGGCAGACCTCTTTTCAAGGAGTTATAAGGTAATTAATGTCGATAATTTTAGTAATAACAAAAATTTTTATGATGGATTGGAACTGATGAATAATGGCATGTACTGGCTTGCCCATGAGGTTCTTGAAAATATATGGAGAGATTCATATGGAATTGAAAAGGAAACCTTAAGATTCCTGATATTAATATGCGCCGCAAATGTGCATAACCAGCGTGGGCATCAGGAAACTGCAAAAAATGTAGTATCAAGGGCATTGAAAATTAAAACATTAAATGAATATAATGGCCTGAATATATCATTGCTGAGGCAGAGATTAATTAATAATGGATGGATAAATATTGATAACCTTTAGCCTATTTTATTATTGAGATTAATATTTTTTTAATTTACTTCATAATTGCACAATTCGACAAAAAATATATATAGCTAGACACAATCTATCATATTGCACATGGCCAATATAGTTGATAATTTTATTAATGTACCCAATCAGAAGGAAGCAGATTTTTGGACAGACAGAATAATTGACCACATAAGAGAACTTGCATACACTGGAAAACCCACTGGAATTTTTAATCCTTCAGATAGCGGCAATAGAATACTGGACAAGATATATTTCAAGAATATGCCTCTAGATTTGCGTTCCACACTTGCAGGCACAGAGATAAATTTCAAGGGACTGGAACTTTCTGTTCCGCTTTATTTAGGTGACATGTCCTTTGGTGCCCTAAGTGGAAATCCAAATATAGCAATTGCAAGGGCGGCAGAGATTACAAAAACCTTTGCCGGTACCGGTGAGGGGGGCCTTCTTCCGGAAATACGTGATAATAGGAGAATATATGTCCAGTGGGCTTCCGCCAGATTTGGCGTGGATTATAAAACCATAAATTCTGGTTCAGGGATAGTCATAAAGATCGGTCAGGGTGCCAAGCCCGGCATAGGAGGCCACCTCCCAGCGGGCAAGGTTACCGAAAAAATATCAAGGGCAAGAAGAATACCTGAGAATATAGATGCAATCTCACCGGCGCCCCACCATGATATATACTCCATAGAGGATTTATCACAGAGGATAGAGGCATTAAAAATAGCCACAGGAAAACCTGTATTTGTAAAGGTTGCGGCAACAAATTATATACCATATATAGTTACCGGAATTGCCAGATCAGGTGCCGATGGGGTCATAATAGATGGACAGGGGGCAGGCACAGGCGCAACCCCCGAGGTAATCAGGGATAACCTTGGCATTCCAATTGAGCTTGCCGTTGCATCATCCCATGATGCGCTTGTCAGGGAGAATTTAAGGGATAAATTTAGGATAATAGCCGCAGGCAGGGTTACCGGTGCACTCGATGCGGCAAAGCTGTATGCTCTGGGTGCAGATGTGGTCAGCATGGGCACGGCCATATTAATTTCCATGGGATGCATCATGGTAAGGAAGTGCAACCTTGGGTTCTGCCCCACGGCTCTTACAAATAAAATAGACGGTAAAAGAATTTATGATGTTGATTTCGGCATAAACAATATAGTCAATTTTATAACAGGTTTCAGGCTTGAGCTTGCGGGCATTCTGGACAATCTTGGATTTAATTCCATAAAAGAATTAACAGGCAGGAAGGATTTGCTTGCGGCAAAAAATATATCAAAAGGAGCTGCGGATGTTCTTAAGATTCATGCAGAATCCAATTCAACTATAATGCTTGATGACTTCAAACCAAATAAAAAATACCTCAATGAGATTATTACAAAGGGCGAGGTCCCCATAACAAGCATGGGAAGCACAGCATCACCGGAGGTTGCCAGACCATCAAGGATAATTGATTTTCTCAGGCTTGATGGGGCACAGGTTACAAGGCCGCCCATTGATCCATACAGGGAAAATATAGATACCAGTTTTTATCTGGCGCATGGCAGGATTAAAATTCCAATGCCGGTTATAATTGATGCTTCCTCAGAGCCGGAGGATGTTAGGTCGTCGCTTTACTGGGCATCAATGTTCACAGGTAGCGTTATCGTTGATAAATCGTATAAAAAGGGATTCAAAAAGATGACAATATTAAAAAATGGTAATTTGCTTGTAAAAAATAATATAAGATACGGCCCTGCCGGAGGTCATGGTCTGGATGGCTTCATAATATTCCCTGAAAAATATCAGGAATTGAGGCTATCAGACCTTGACATAAATCTGAAAAACAATGGCACAAGATACAATTTCGATCTTCTTGTTTACCTTAATAATTTGAGAAATACCGGTGACATAATTAAATATCTTGCACTTGGTGCGGATACCATCATACTCAACGGAGGCATTTTCACGGATGCACTTAACAACAATTATTCAAATTTAAATGAAAAAGCATTAAATTTTCTGATTGTCATTAGAAGGGAACTTGCATTAATTGCCGGTGCCATGGGTGTATCAAATTTGCAATATTCTGTCACAGGCAACAGAGAATTAATGAGGGGCGTGAATCTTGATATCGATATAGAGTCAAGAATAAAAGTTGATGAGGCGGGTTCACTATGAATTATTCTCCATCAAGCTGCGGTCTCTTGGGTGTTTTGAGGAAAATTGATTCAAAAAAGATATGCGGAAATAATGTTGCAAATTCCCTTGAGCTAATAAAATACAGGGGAAGCGATAAGGGGTCTGGCTATGCTGCATTTAATCTGGATTCAAACAATTATTATACAATAAAAACATTTTTTAATGGCACCGAGGATGAGATTAAAAAGATATTTGCTGAAAAAGGCATATACCCAGATAATGTAACATTTGAGGATGCAGGCAATACAAAGAGTTACTGCTTTAATGTTTCATTATATAATAATGAGGATGCACTTGATGAAATTAACGATGAACTCTGGATTAATGGCAGTGGCAGGATTTACAGTGCAGGAAAATCACTTAATGTCTTTAAGGGTGTTGGGTTTCCGGCAGATGTTGCCAGGGCGTTCAATATATATGATAAGGAGGCCGATATGTGGCTGGCCCATACAAGGCAGCCAACAAACTCACCCGGAAATTATCCATACTGGTCCCATCCATTCTCATCATTTAATATAGCAATAGTCCATAACGGTGATATAAGCTCATTTGGTGCAAACAGGGAGTTTTTAATATCAAGGGGAATGAGGAGCTTTGTTGGCACTGACAGCGAGGTTATAGCCTTTTTATTCAGGGAGCTTTTAAGGGACTTTGATTTAATAACAGCCGTGAAGATAATGTCAAACAACTGTGATGACCCTGTTATAAAATACAAGTACCGTGGTGCAGTGCTTGATGGGCCATATACATTAATTATCGGATATGATTCCGGCGATGATTTATACATGATATGCCTTACAGATAAGACAAAACTCAGGCCTGTTATTTTGGGTTCAGATGAAAATAATTATTACATTGCCAGCGAGGAGAACCAGATAAGGAATATTAACAAAAATGCCACGGTATGGCCCATGGAGCCCGGTTCATATTTTATTGCATCAATGAAAAAGGGAATAATAAGCCATGGAACGAGACATAAAATAACAGATTATGTTTATTCATATAATGATGCAGATATAGATGCATCATCAGTAAAATACAATGATCTTGATTCGCATATTATGGCGTTAAATAAGCATGATATTATAATTTCAAATGTACTGGGCCACAGATACATAGGCATGAAATTCCCTGCTGGAAATAAACATATAAAATTATATGGAAACCCCGGGAACTGCCTTATGAACCTTAATTATAACCATGATGTTGATGTGTATGGCAACGTTGCTGATGACTGCTGTGATACAATGACTGGCGGAACCATAAGAATTCATGGAAATGCCGGCGATGTTTTTGGACAGGCCTTTCAGAACGGAAAAATATTTGTGCTGGGCAACGTTGGAAACAGATCAGGCCTGCAGATGAGGGCATACATGGATTATAAACCAGTAATGATCATTAATGGTGGATTTGCCGACTATCTTGGTGAGTACATGTCCGGGGGCATTATAATATCATTTGCAAACAACAATGCATATACAGGTAAATATATCGGTTCCGGCATGATAGGCGGGAAAATAATAATAAGGAAAAAAATTAATAAAAAGTATGTTGGACTGCAGCCATCACAAGAATACGTAAGAAGCATGCTCATGGCTCTTAGAAAGGCATCCATAATAGACAATGATTTTTACATTTCAATGAAAAACAAAAACATAATTGACATTTTTGACAAACTCCCTGATGAGGCAAAAAAATACGTTAGGAAGATGATGAGCAAGCATGAAATTCCAAGTTATGAGTACAGAAAGCTTAATCAGGATGAAATTCAGGAGGTTAGAAATTTAATCAATGAGTTTGATTCATCCATGGGAACAAAAAATATAAAATATCTGGATTCAAAATTCACGGTCATAACACCGCGTTATTAAATGACACGGCTTGCATTTTTACCTGTTAATATTTTAATTTTTTGAATTTTTGTTCCTAAAATAAATTTTTTATAATAAAATGACAGAAAAATCATGGTAAATTATATTATGCATTTTAGGTTTATATTATATGCTTAATGGAAGTTTTTTGACGATGTTCCTAACAAATACGTCGTGGTTAAGCAATGGCAATAATGGATGGATGCTTACTGCAGCAACCCTTGTAGGTCTACAGAGCATACCAGGGCTTGCACTTTACTATGCCGGGCTAACAAAAAGAAAATACATGGTCAATGCAATGATGATGGCCCTTTATGCATTTGCTGCCGTTCTGGTAATATGGGTTATTGCAGGCTATAACTTCGGGTTTGGCACATCAAGCATTTTAAAGATAGATGGTTATTACATCCTTGGAATTCCAACGCCGGCAATGAGCGGGGGCTTTATCGGGGGACAGGCCATTGTTGGTCCGCTTAAGCAGGCACTTACGATTCCAAACTCAACTGTAATGTTCTTCCAGTTTGTTTTTGCCGCAATAACACCGGTGCTTCTGATGGGGGGGATACTTGAGAGGATGAACTTCAAGGCATGGATGATATTTGTTCCTGTTTGGTCGCTTCTTGTATACAGCCCTGTTGCCTACTGGCTCTTTGCAGGTGGGTGGCTGAACCAGCTTGGCGCAGTGGATTTTTCCGGTGGCTATGTAATACATGTTGATGCGGGCATAGGCGCACTTGCCGCTGCAATTGCCATAGGGCCCAGAATCAAGGAGGAAATGCACATGAAGGCAAACAACCTTGCCCTTGTCATGCTTGGACTTGGCCTGATATGGCTCGGCTGGGATGGCTTCAATGGTGGTGACCCGTATGGAAGCACAATTGATGCGGGCATTGCAATAATAAACACAAATGTGGCAACGGCCGTGAGCATGATTACATGGATGATGATGGATATGAAGTTCTTTAAAAAGCCGTCATTAATTGGTGCATCCGTGGGCGCCATTGCGGGGCTTGTCGGAATTACTCCTGCTGCAGGATACGTGAATATATACGGTGCCATGGTAATAGGAATAGCAACCGGAATAATACCATGGATATTTTTATATAAAATAGAACCAAAATTCAGGGTTGATGACACCCTTGGTGTGTTCTCCTCACATGCCGTTGCGGGTGTTGTTGGCGGGCTTCTTACAGGTGTTCTGGCCGACCCTGTTGTCACACAGTACGTAGACCCGGGATTGAGGGGCGCAATATACGGTGATTTCTATCAGCTCGGCATACAGGCATTTGCTGCTGTGGTCGTCATAATATATGTATTTGCACTCACCTATGGAATACTAAAGCTTATAGGTGTGTTTATACCATTAAAGGAAAAGGAGGAGAATCTTAAGATAGGAGATATGGCAATACATGGGGAAACTGGATTTGACATGTCATACCCGCCATCAAATGCCGAGATAGAAAGGTTTTCAATGGAGGAAAATGCAAAGAAGGCAGAGGGAAATAAGGGAAACTAATAAAATAAATTTTATAATTTTTTAATCTCATTTAAATAATAAATAAGGTCGTCAAGGTCTCTTAAGATGTGCAGAATATCAATATTAATTGATTCCATCATTGTAAGGGCACCTGAAACATTTTCATCATCCTGATTGTTTAATGTTTTTGTATTCAATTTTTCATATTCTGAATTTACTATAGATTCTATTTTTGACCTGTAATCCTCAAGCGTTTTTTCCATCTGTTCCTCAATTGACTTTATATCTTCCATTTGTGTTTATATATTAAAAATATTTAGTCTTTTGTATTTTTATGGGGATAGACTAAAATAATGCAGCTGGTTTTTCTCAATTTCAATGTTTTTTAATATTTTATAATTTTAAGTCTTCATGAACCACTTTTCATGAAGTTTTTATGCTTATTTACACACATTTTAATTATTTATTGGATTTCAGCAAAACAATTGAATTATCATTAGGTCCTGTTAATTATTTTATATTAAACTTTATTTTTTTTTTGATAATGCAAATAATACCCATAAGATAAAATTATTAAAAATGATTATTGAAAATACTTAAAAAATATTTTGTATGTTTTATTCAAGGTAGGCACCCACAGCAGAGGATGCAACGAGCCTTGAATACTGGTGAAGCAGGCCTGTCTTATACCTTGGCTCCGGTTTTTTCCACTCCTTTTTTCTCCTTTCAAGCTCATCCTCGCTGACAAGGATATTTATTTTTCCGTTTACCCCGTCTATTTCAATCATATCTCCGTCCCTGACAAGTGCTATGGGGCCGCCATCCATGGCCTCTGGTGCCACATGGCCTATCATTATTCCCCTGGTTGCACCGGAAAACCGTCCATCTGTAACAAGGGCAACGGATTCTCCAAGACCTTCACCAACGATTTCTGATGTGACCGATAGCATTTCCCTCATGCCCGGTCCACCCTTTGGCCCTTCATACCTGATTATTACAGTATCACCGGCTTTTATTTTCCTGGCCTTTATTGCCTTAAATGTTTCTTCCTCAGAATCAAATACCCTTGCAGGGCCCTTATGGTACTTAACCTTTGATGCCGATATCTTAAAAACAGAACCATCTGGTGCCAGTGATCCCTTTAGTATCCTTATGCCCCCGGTAGGGTTAAGCGGCTTATCATAATCGTATATAACATTATTTAAATTTGCAACCCTTATATCCTTAAGGTTTTCTGCTATGGTTTTTCCTGTTACAGTGAGCTGTTCCCCATTTAAAATGCCATGCTCCAAAAGTATCTTCATTAATATTGGAACACCGCCGATTTTATCAAGATCTGCCATGACATACTCACCTGATGGCTTCATGTTAACAATTTCAGGTATCTTCCTTGATAATCTGTCGAAGTCATCCAGATCTATTTTAACATTGGCCTCATGGGCTATTGCAAGCAGGTGCAATACAGCATTGGTTGAACCCCCAGATGCCATCAAAACAGAGATTGCATTGTAAAATGACTCCTGAGTTAGTATATCCCTTGGTTTAAGGTCTGTCTCAATTAAATCCATTAATGTGCGGCCGGTTTCATATGCATACTTTTCCTTGGCACTGTCCACTGCAGGCGGCGATGCACTGCCCGGCAATGCAAGTCCAAGAACCTCGGTCATCATTGCCATTGTGTTTGCAGTATAAAGTCCACCGCATGATCCTGCAGTTGGTACGGCCTTATCCTCCATGAGCTTTAACTCTGCAAGCGACATTTTCCCGTTCATGTATGCGCCAACAGCCTCGAAAAGGTCTCCAACAGCAATCTGCTTTCCATTGAAGTATCCGGGAAGTGTGGTTCCGCCGTACATCACTATTGACGGAAGGTTAAGCCTGGCCATTGCCATCATCATCCCTGGACTGGTCTTATCGCAGCCTGAAAGTGCAACAAAGCCGTCATAACTATGGGCATTGACAGTGGATTCAACTGTATTTGCTATTAATTCACGGCTCACCAGTGAGTATTTCATCCCCTCTGTGCCCATTGCAACACCGTCTATTACAACAGGCGTGGTAAAAACCCTTGGTGTTCCGTTTCTATTTCTTATACCCTCCTTCGCATGATTCGCAAGTGACAGGACATGAATATTGCATGGACCTGCCTCATTCCATGCTGCAGCAACACCAACAATATATTTTTCAAGGTCCTGATCTGTAAGCCCCATGGCCTTCATGTAAGACCTGTTGGGTGCCCTTTCGGGACCGCTATAGGTAACATCAGATCGTTTCATTTTTGAATTAAAAGCAATATAGTATATAAGACTTGTTAAGCGGACAATTGCCATTATATAAATTTTTATAAAAATATGTGATTATGTAATGAATTGATAATTGATTATTAAAATTTTAAAAAATTATG
>NZ_LKBG01000022.1 GCF_001402945.1 Acidiplasma aeolicum | reverse complement strand
CGTTCATTGTGCTCATTTTGGTCATGTCCATTGATCCGCCACCATACCTTGTTCCAAGCGGTATTATACCAAACTGCATATGGTTCTGGAATCCAACAAACCCGGGATGCCTGGCTGTAACCTGGCAAACCTTTGGACCAACCTGCTGGAACATTTTCATTGTCGTCTCATCATTTAACATTTCTACCTCGTTTATTGCTACATATGGTTTTGGCACTTTTTGTCACCATGTGTATAATTTAATATTCATATTTAAACATTTTTAATCATGTTTATGAATATTTTTAATATTAATCAAACTTTTAATGAAAATATCATTAGATATCTAAAAATGAAATAATTATATAAAATTATACCATAATATATTTATAAATCATATATTTTATATATATCTACTTATTTTTAATTATTAAAGAAAATAATGCAACGAGAGATAAAATATTATAATTTTAATTTATATTTTAAAGAAAAATCCTATTTAGGAATTTTTATCATTTATATTGACGAATTATATAATAAATTTCTGATTTTATGAATAAAATATCATGAATTTGAATAATATACATGATAATTTATTAAAAAAAGTTTTTTATAATAAAATAACATTATTTTAATATGGCAGAGGATGTTATTAAAAAAAATAAGGAATATTATTTAAAGTCATTATCTCTTGAAGACCAGTTTTCAAGACTTGATGCATGGTACAAGGTTGATTTTCTAATAGACAATGGGATACTTACAAAGGACTATGTGATAGAGAATAAAAATCAGTTTCTGGGCCTTTTAACAACTGATGATGAAATGGTTAAGGTTCATGCCTGGGTTCTTGCAAGGCGATTTGCTGATGCAGGGTACATAACAAAGGAGGATATTGTTTCCAGAAAGGAGTATTTGCTTCCATATATAAAATCTGGGGATTTAACCGCATGGTGGAATGCCATAGACCTGATTCTTGGAAATTACCTTGACAAAACATACCTTATACCCTATAAGAACGTGTTTATAGAGAGCCTTAAAAGCCAGAATGCAGGTGTTGTAAGTGACGCATGGCATATGCTACCGCTGTTAAAGTCCGGGGGTGTAATTGTTGATGGCGATTATGAGGAATATAAAAAATTTCTTTTTAATGTATTAAAATCACCAAATCAGTATATAAGGCTCAATGGATGGGAAACAATAATTGACCTTGCAGAAAAGGGCATAATAAATAAGAATGATCTTGACCCATACAGGAGCATGGCAAAGGAGCTGGTTGAGGGTGAGGATTTAATTAAATTAACATCGTTGTTTGATACAACAGAACATGATTTTAAGGAAAGACTTAAAAATATAGATTTATTATAAATTTAAAAATTTATTTATATGTGAAACCATGATTTTTTGGTGGGTTCACCCTTTAGTTCCTCTATGAGTTCCTTTTCCTTTGCTGTTAGATGCTTTGGAACATCAAGCTTAATGATAACCAAAAGATCCCCGGAACCATGTGAGTTTATTCTGGGCATTCCTGCACCCTTTATTCTTAGAACATCATCAGGCTGTGTACCTGCCGGAATATTTAATTTAAATTTTTCTTTAAACAATGAAACCTCAACCTCGCCGCCCAGGGCAGCTGTTGGAAAGTCTATGTGATGCTTTACATATAAATTATCCCCTGATCTGCGTATCTCTGAATTATTCTGGACATATATTACGGCATAGAGGTCCCCTGTAACACCACCATATGAGTTGCCCTTTTTTGCAACCCTGAGCTTTATATTTGTATCTGCACCTTTGGGTATATTTATAGATATATTCTCCATTTTTGGTACCGTGCCTGTACCCTTACATACCGGGCATGGTTTAACAGGTATTTTACCCCTGCCGTTGCATGTTCTGCATGTTGTTACTGTAACCATCTGGAAGAATCCCTGGCCGCGTGTTATTCTCTCCTGGCCTGTGCCGTGGCATGTTGGGCATGTCATAAGCTTGCCATCAACGGCGCCTGTACCATTGCAGGCATCGCACATTGCATCCCTCTTGTACTTGACAGATTTTGATGTGCCATAATATGCGTCCTCCAGTGTTATATTAACCCTGATGTATATATCAAGATCTGGCTGGTTTGTATATCCGCCGCCGAAGAAATCGCCGCCGGATGAGCCGCCAAAACCGCCAAAAATTTTGCTGAATATATCATTAATATCATCAAAGTGCGTAAAGTCCTGCCAGTTAAAGTTGGATGCGCCGCCATTGAATTCGGCAGACCCGGTGGCATCATACTGCTGTCTTTTTTGTGGATCTGACAGCACCTCATACGCCTCGGCAATCTGCTTAAACTTTTCCTCGGCCTCCTGGTTTCCCTGATTTAAATCAGGATGGTATTTTTTTGCAAGTTCCCTGAATTTTGCCCTTATTTCATCCTGCGTTGCATTTTTGTCGACACCCAGGATTTTATAGTAGTCCTCTGCCATGTTCCATCATTTGTTTTCCTTATAATCTGCGTTTATGGTATCGCTGTTTTCACCGGATGTCTTATCATTTGAACTATCCGACTGATTCTCACCGGAAGTGCCGGCATTACCTGTATTATTCTGGTTATTGGCCGAGGCACTGGCATACATCTTTGCCCCAACCTCCTGAATTTCCTTGGTAAGTTTTTCTGTAATCTCCTTGACCTTTGGTATGTCCTTCTGTGAAATTGCATCCCTTAAGTCCTTTACTATGGCCTTTATATTATCTTTTGTTGCGCTGTCTATTTTCTCACCGGCATCATTGATTGTTTTTTCAGCGGTATATGCAAGGCTCTCCGCATTGTTTAATGTTTCTATATTTTCCTTCTCCTGCTTATCCTTCTCGGCGAATTCCTCAGCCTCCTTTTTCATTCTTTCTATTTCCTCCTTGGAAAGCTTGTTTGATGCGGATATTGTGATTCTCTGTTCCTTTCCTGTGCCCTTATCCCTTGCTGAAACATTTAATATGCCATTGGCATCTATATCAAATGTAACCTCTATTTGTGGAACCCCCCTTGGTGCTGGAGGAATACCTTCAAGATTAAACATTCCAAGGGATACATCATCCTTGGCAAGTGGCCTCTCCCCCTGAACAACGTGTATTGTTACAGCAGTCTGCATATCCGCTGCTGTTGTAAATACCTGGGATTTTTTAACAGGTATTGTTGTATTTGCAGGTATTAACGGTGTCATTACACCACCAAGTGTTTCTATTCCAAGTGTTAATGGTGTGACATCCAGAAGCACTATGTCCTTAATATCCCCGGTAAGTACAGCACCCTGAATTGCGGCACCAATTGCCACAGCCTGCATTGGATCAACACCACCCTCAGGCTTTTTGCCAAAATATTTCTCTATAAATGAGTGAACATATGGCATCCTTGTTGGTCCACCTATAAGTATGATTTTATTTATATCCTCCTTCTTGAGCTTTGCACCCTCTATGGCCTTATTTAATGATTCGGCTGATTTCTCAACTATTGGTGCCACAAGCTCCTCAAGCTTTGCCCTTGTAAGCTTGTATTCAAGATGCTTTGGACCCTCCTGCGTGGCAGTTATATAAGGAAGGTTTATATCAGTTTCAAGAACTGTTGATAACTCTATTTTTGCCTTTTCCGCGGCATCCCTCAATCTTATGTATGCAGATTTATCCTTTCTTAGATCTATGCCCTCCTTCTGTTTAAAATCATCTGCAAGGAAGTTTACAATAGCCTCATCCATATCACTGCCGCCAAGGTGGGTATCACCAGACGTTGAAAGCACCTGGAATACTCCCTGACCAAAGTCCATAACTGTTACATCAAGTGTACCCCCACCAAAATCATATATTAATATTTTAAGCGATTCATTAAGTTTATCAATACCGTAAGCCATGCATGCTGCTGTTGGCTCATTAATAATTCTCCTTACATTTAGACCGGCAATTGCACCTGCATCCTTTGTTGCCTGCCTCTGATTATCATCAAAATATGCAGGAACGGTAATAACAGCATCTGTCACTGGCTCTCCAAGAAATGTCTCTGCATCCTTCTTAATTTTTTGCAGAATAAATGCGGATATTTGCTGGGGTGTATACTCCTTTCCGAATATTTTATATTTGTAATCTGTACCCATCTTTCTTTTGGCTGCGTAAACTGTACCCTCTGGATTCAGTAAAGCCTGCCTTCTTGCAGGTTCACCAACAAGCAGCTGGCCATCCTTGGTAAATGCAACATAGCTTGGGAAGGATTTTCCACCCAATGAGACTCCCTCGGCTGCCGGAATGACCTCTGGCTTGCCTGAAATAACTACTGCTGCTGCTGAATTGCTTGTTCCTAAATCAATACCTATAATCTTGCTCATTTTAACTCACCTTTTTGAAACTATTACCTTTGCGGTTCTTAAAACCTCTCCGTTTAACATATATCCCTTCTGAACTACCTCAAGCACCTTTCCATCCTCACCCTGATCTGATACACCTATGGCCTCCTCAAGGTTAGGATCAAATTTTTCCCCCTTACCTGCTATTTCCTTTAGTCCGTATGAGCTTAATATTTTTATTATTTGCGATCTCACTGGTTCAAGTTTTGGATCGTGTATCATTCCAGCATCAAGTGTATCTAGCACCGGTAGAAGGTTTTTAATTATCTCACTGCCGGCATTTTTTCTGATGTTTTCAATCTCACGTTCCTTGTATTTTGCGTAGTTCTCCATCTCTGATCTCTGCCGTATGTAAAGATTCTTGTAGTCATTAAGATCTTCCAGGGTCTGTTTATACATTTCCATATATTTTTCAAGTTCATTGTTTTTCTTTGACATATTTAATCTCTT
>NZ_LKBG01000021.1 GCF_001402945.1 Acidiplasma aeolicum | reverse complement strand
TAAGGCCAGAGATTATCTTTATATCCTTTGAATTAACATTATAAAATTTGGATAGCTGTTTTATAATATCTGCATTTGCCCGGTTATTTTCCATTGGTTCATCAGTGTATACATCAAGACCATTTTCCTTTATGCGTATATTTTTTGGCCCCCTGTACACATGTATATTTATTATCAATTTAATGTTATAATATTATTGGGTATAAAAAATTTTTATTAATAAAATCATGGTTCAAATCATAACATTATGTTAAGATTTCTGTTAACATTTGTTAACATCCATCTTTGAAAGTTGTCATCTCTAATAATTTAAAGATGCTTAAACTTTCAGGATTAACCCTTAACCCGCCTATCCCGTCAAATGCATTCTGGAATGCCTTTTTTATTATATTGTAAGAACCGTTAATATCTGGATTTATTAAAATTCCTTTTGCAGATTTAAACAATCCTCTTTTTATTCTTTTTCCAAGATATTTATCATGTTTTTCTATTGTTTCATTATCAAGAAAAGAGCATTTAGAAGTGTATGATTCTTCCTGAAAATAACATCTATTCCATTCTCTTCTCCTTTGTATTTAATTAGTTTTATTAGTTTATTAAAAGGTATCTGTGTAAAAATTCTGATTGTTTTGATGTTGGATAGTGATTCTTAAACAAAAATCCTTAGATTTCTGACTTGCGACAAAAACAATATAAAAATAATAGCATATTCTCCATTAACCTATATAAATTTAAATAAAAAATTTTATCAATTTCAAGGCCCGTGGGTATGTCAAAGGCATAGTATGCTCTTGCATACTTAAAAAATCAATACCAGGGCATCAGGATTAAAGCATTTAAATGAGGTAATAGGGTTGAAACTGTTAATGTGAATATTTATATATAATTATGTACCATTATGTAATATATAGGTAAAATATACACAACCAGCTTTAAAGCGTGTATTAACTTTTATTTTTTTCAATAAAATTCTTTACATCATTTAAATCCATTAAAATTATGTTTTTATTTTTTATGGTGTTTTTATTTTCAATAAAGCCAGATTTGGAAAATAAAGCATATATAACATTACAGTTATTATAATTTTTAAGCAAAATTTTAGATTTTTCCATTAATTTGTCTATTAATGATGCTGATATCTTTTTATTTGTCCACTTGCATTCACCAAATAACAGTTCATTTCTTTCTGATGAATACGCAACTATGTCTATTTCCTCAATATCATTTCCTTTATTCTTTAATTTGTTTTTACCCCACCACCTTGATACATTGTCATAATATTTTCCGGTAAGGCCATCGTATATTAATGACCTTATTAAATATTCAAATTTTTCTCCCGCGTATGTATTAAAATCATTTTTTATATAATTAAACACCCTTTCTGTTCTTGAATTTTCTATTTCGCTTTTATTTGGCAATATGTAGCGGAACCAGAATGATAAATAATTGTCCTTAATCCAGTAAAGCCTGCGTTTAAAATTTTTATCTGACCCAAATGGTATTTCCGGTTCTATAAAATCAAGGGATATCAAAACATCAATATATTTTGATACCATGCTTTTATCCATTCCGGTATATGAGCATATCTCATTCAGCCTGTGATTTCCAATTGCTATTGCCTTTAAAATTGTAAAGTAATTCCTGGCCTCCCTTAACTCGCCTCTTAATAAAAACTCTGCCTCCTCATAAAGATAGCTGCCACGGTTTAAAAAATTGTTTTTTAAATTATTCCAGAATGATAAATTGGTATTAAACTTTAATATATATTCTGGTATTCCACCAAGGACAAAATAGCTATTGCATAGATCTTCAATGTTGTATTTCAGAAAATTATTAATAAATTTAAATTTTAATGGTTTAATTCTAATCTGCCCGGTTCTTCTGCCATATAACGGGGATTTATATGATAAAACATCATTTTCCATTATGCTTACAGATGACCCTGAAAGAATTAAAAAAACATTATTATTTTTAAGAAATGAATCATAAATTTTCTGAAAAATAGATGGTATAGACCTGTTTGCCTCTATTAAATATGGAAATTCATCAATTGCAATAATAATTTTTGATTTTTTTGTTTTCTCTATAAAATTTATGTTATTAACAATGGATGAAAAAAGTGAATACCAGTCATTATAATAGGCATATTCAATGTTTTTGTCATTTAAAAACTCTGATAATAATTTCTGAAAATTTCTTATATTTTCAGTATCCCCCTCATTGGTTGCGAGAAAATATAAACCATGGCCTGACATAAAATTATTTATAAGTTCTGTTTTACCAACCCTTCTTCTTCCATATATAACAATAAGCCCTGATCCTTCCATATCATACTGATTTTTTAATATCTCCATTTCCTCTTCTCTATCAATAAATTTTTGTTGAGACATAAGTATAATACTTTATATTCAACTAATATTTAAATTTAAGTCCATTCAAATGAAATTCTTGATAATATAGAAATTTTATATGTAATTACGTAATCTTTATTATTATTAAAAACTGGGTTTATGTTTTTAGTTTAGTATTGATATTTTTTATAACTCTTGCATGTTATGATACTCAGATTTATTGCTGATTTAAGTATATAACGAAGAAACAATTTATGCACTTTCAGTTAAATATATTTATACCATTTAAGAGCTTAATTATTTTTATTGGTATAAAAATTCTGGGTATGTCTGTATAAATTTTCCCAGAAGTTATAGTTTGATAAAATATTGATATATCACCAATCTAAAATCATTATGCCATATAAGACATGGTTTTATACAAATATTGTGTCATATATGACATGATTATATAAAGTTAAATAATGATAAAAAAGTTATATTTATGGCTATTTATCATAAAATCATAAATTAATTCCGGCATTATATAATACAATTTATATATCAGTGATTTTTGTTTGTTATTAGTTTAATTTCAAAGGATTTTAACATTATATAACATCAATAATATAAATATATATGGCTTAGTTTGTCTAAGTTTATTCTAAAATTATAGTATTTATTGTTATTTTAAAAATAATGCCATTTATAAGTTCTGAAAATATATTAAATATTAATTATTTATTGAATGTTTAATAGTATTAGTTGCAGAAATTATATATAAACTCATTGGATTCCTTTCTGGTATATTGATTTGTGAAATAAATATTACAAAAGATAAAGTTATTAATACTTATATAATTTCATTTTGTGTATAATCCACTTATTAATAACACTGTTAATCTTATAAAAAATTTGATAAACAGAAAGATATAAAGTTTATTGTTAATTGCGGCTTTGTAAATGGCACATTTCATAATGGTTCAGATATTGATTTATGTATTTATTATGATAATAATCAGGAGGAAAGAAATAAATTTAGATTAAGTGTATTAAATGTAAATGATATTTTTGATATATATTTCAGGATCTTCCATTATATATAAGATTTAATGTTTTAAAGGGTAAAATACTATGCTATAAAGATATATATGATATTTTTAGAAATACCATAGAGGAATTTGAGGATTATAAACGCGGTTATTATGATTATATAAATCTGGAGAAGATACAAGTATATAATAAAAAATAAAGGAAATTCATGAAAGTTTAGAATTAATAAAGAATAATTTGCCAGATTCTTTTGATAAATTTCAAAGTCTTTGATTAATTAATGACGGTATATAAAAGGCTTGAATTTTCTATTGAAAATTTTGTCCTTAAAATACTTAATAATCTTTGAGACCTGATCTTACTGCAATAATTATGCCCTTATTATCAATATTTATACCATATAATTTAATGTCAAATACGGTGCTTACCTACTTTTATATATCATGCATATTCGCTGCAGTGGTTGTGTATTTATATGGCGTATATTAAAAAATATGAACATAAGCAGATAAATTATATGGAAATATAACAATAATACATTATAAATTTTTAAATAGATATATAACTAGTACAAAAAAATAATTTTAATCTATATGTTCCCTTATAGATTTAATAAATTCTTCAGTTTTAGATTGCTGTTTACTTCCCGGTATTTTAAAATCCTCACCACCGCTTGTTCTAATAAGATAAAAGTTCAATTTAAACACAAATGCCAGTACAATAAATACTATTCCCAGAATAAAAAGAGCTGCAAATGCAGAAACACTTGCAAAAGATGTTATCATACCTATAATTATAAATAATATGCCCAATATAATTAACGGTTTTCTTGCATATTTTTCATATTTTATAGATGTAATATGCTTATAACTAAAATCCTCAAAACCATGCCTATGATTTGGAATTAATATTCTTTTTTCGGTGGCAAAATACTGCCCTTTGTAACTTGATATTATGGTTTCATCTTTTCCAAGATATTTTTTAGCCTCATTTGTTAAATCTTTACCCATTTTTCCACCTTCTAATTTATAAAGTAAACTACTAGTTATTAATAAATCTTTGTTTTTTATAATTAGTTCTTAATTATTTAAATATTATAATGTAAAATTAATACTTCAAAAAAATTATGGGCAGCCGCAGATAAGCTAAGAAACAATATGGATGCCGCAGAATATAAGCATGTTGTGCTTGGATTAATATTCTTAAAATACATATCAGATACTTTTACCGAAGTTTATAATGAACTGGAAAATGATAGGGAACATTTTTCCGACTCTGAGGATAGGGACGAATATATAGCAAGAAACATATTCTGGGTTCCCCGGTACAAGATGGGAATATATCCAGAATAATGCAAAGCGCCCGGAAATAGGAACTATTATTGATGTATCATCACTGAATAGGCAGCTTGATACCAAGGTTAAGGAGTTCTTAGAGAATAGAATAGAGGATAAAATAAAATATTTATACA
>NZ_LKBG01000020.1 GCF_001402945.1 Acidiplasma aeolicum | reverse complement strand
CGTTATATGGACAAGGTGCCCCCATTTAACGAGGTGCCAAATGGTACACCTGGAACAGAAACAATACTCCCACTTTTATTTACAAATGGTTACATGAAGGGAAAAATATCAATGGAGCAGCTTGTATCTGTATCGAGCACAAATCCTGCAAAACTGTTTGGCCTTAAAAATAAGGGAAACCTGCTTCCGGGATATGATGCAGATATTGTTATTATAGATCCAAAGAAGGAATTTACAGTGTCATACAAAATGCTCCACAGCAATATTAAATACTCAATATTTGAGGGGGAAAAACTTTATGGTTTTCCTGAGATAACAATTCTTAAAGGGAAAAAGGTCATGGAAAATGGCAGGATACTTGCCAGTGCTGGATCTGGAAAATATGTACCGGGTGAGATATCAAAATAAAAACTTAAAAAAATTTTTTTATGACTTTTTTATAACCAAAAATGCGAAAAATTTTCATGATCATCATTCTTATAATAACATTATTAATTCTTGTATCAGGCAATTTTTTAAATATAAATAATATTGACAATAAAATTAATGAGGATCAGGCAGCTCAAAACATAAATGTTTTTTCAGGCAATTCAAGTGATCCTTATATATATTTCAATGGAACAGTTGATAATTCAACATCCTTTAATTATGGCCTAAGCTGGAATACAAGCAAATATTTTGCCAGTACTGAAAATTCTATTTTAATATATCAGAATAATGTAACACTGCTTAATATAACATATGGAAAATATGATTACTGTGCAACGGTTGTAAATGCAGATAAAAAATATAGTAACCTGTTCAGCCTTAAAAGGGAAAACCACTGGTATAATATTACATTTATTTTTTCACCATACAGCAGTTACTGTGCATATATAATTATAAACAGTTCGCATGAAATTAGCATACCATATAAAATAATGTTAAAATACCCTGTTAAAAATGGAAGGATTGTTATTGCATTTGGCGGGCCAAGATCAACACAGAAAATAATAAATTACGGAGAAAGGCCATTTAATAATCTTATTTATTTTAATAATCACAGTTTGAAACTAAATAAATATTCATACAGCCTAATTTATAACGGCACATCCAGTTACAGTGCTGTTTTTAATGGTTATTATGGTGAACTTTTATATGTCCATAATAAGTCCATTGTTGGATATAATATATACAATAAAACATCCCATATAATTTATTCATTGAATAATAATTACACAAACATTTCATACCTTATCCAGAATCAGAAATATTATATATTTGTATCACAGAATAATATAAATTTAAATCTAATAAAAATCTGCAAAAATGGCACATTTGCAGGAACATTAAAGATTAAAAAGCCTTTTTCGGGATATATCTATTTCTATGATGGATATTATATTTATTATGGTTTTAATTATATGGAGGTATTTAAAAATGAATCATTATTAAAAACATATGAGTTTAATGGAATTATAACATATTTAATGCTATCCGGTGATAATTTGCGCTTCAATGTACTAAACAGAACTGTCATTAATGAATATGAATTTAATAATAGCATGGTTCCTGCAGAATATAAGGTATTAAACCTAAGCAGGGCTGTTAATGCAACGGTACTAAATTATTACGGAAATAGATTTAGCATCATCCATAACGGCACAGAGATGCTAGGTGCCGGCAAAATTTTAAATGGATTTTATCCCCTGCCGGAAAATTATTTTATTGATTCCAAAAATATATACTATTGTGAAAATGGTACACTGCTTAATACCGGCATAAAAAACACCGGTTATTTTAGTTTTCAGAAGGGTATAATAATCAACTTTTACCATAATTATGCCTTTATTTATGATTCCAGCACAATTCAAAAACCGAATAAATTTTATGTTTCAATGAACTATAATATATCAGGAAAAATATTGCACCTGCACTATCATATTCATGGTATATACAGGCACTATCTTGCATTTATAAATATAAAAAATTCCAGCATTATTATACATGCCGGAAAAAATTTTAACATATCATATGAAGTTAATTATAATGGATTATACATTATGAATCTAACACTTATTGATCCACAGGGGATTAGGGAATATTACAGCACATCAGTTGGTATAAACAGCTTCCCGGTTATTAAAACCATGGATATAGCCCAGCGTGGCAATTCGGTCATTGCAATAATTAATGGAGAAAATATAAATAATGTTACATTTAAATGGTATGTTAATGGAAGATTTTATGGTTCGGGTACGCAAATAAATAACCTGCCTGACGGTATAGACCATGTTGAACTGACCGCATATTACAACGGCCATTATAAAAATGTTACAGAGACATATTTAATTCTGGGCAATATTCCATATTATACTGCAGCCGCAGGGATTATAATAATTTTAATAATTTTCTCATATAATATGGTTTTTAATAACAAAAATATCGAGGAATTAATAATGAAATACGATAAAAAAATGTTAAGGGAGATTTTACATGAATCACGTAAATTAAGGATAAAAAAACATCTATTAATGAAAAAGTTACGGGAAATGGAGGGCAGTGGAAAAATTTCACTTGAAAAAGACATGGATAAGAATATTTACATTATAAAAAAATGAATTTTCATAAATAAAAAATATATACATCGCCATTATAAACCTGCATGCTGGTTTACTATTTAATAAATACAGTAAGCGCAATGCTTGGCAGGCTGGATGAAATTGTCATAGGTGTATCGGCATTGATTATTTCAATACTCTGGATACCAATAGCCTTGAGCTTTTTTAGCACCGATGATGCCAAAAGAACAGTGGCAAAGGAAAAATTGAAAAATGCGTTGATTGGAACATTTATTTATATTCTGGCTGTTAGCGGGGCCATGTACTCAATATTTAATTATATTATTACCGGACATATATGAATGCGGAATATATTATCAAAATATTTATTAATTCATTATACTCTTTAATTAATTATTCAGTAACAGCCTCATGGGATATCCTTGTTAAATACGGTCTAAGCCCTTATTATTCCTACACACAATTTTTTAATCAAAATAAGGGATTTATGGGATTTTATAATATTTTAATTTCAAATATTTATATTTACGTTTTTTCCACGGCGGTAATAATTTCGGCCCTTATTTTATTTATAAAAAGTTCATTTGACCTAAATCCTGATTTCAGGAGATACATGGTAAAGGCATTTTCTGCATTTCTTCTTTTCTGGAATTCATATTATGTGGCAATTTATATATTAAAAATTTCATATGCATTTTATATATACATTTACAGATTAAATGCCAACTGGTACAATATTTTAAATGTATCAATTAATATAAATAATAAGCTCCTATCATTTCTATTTACCGGTTCATATTTATTTTCAATACTTCTGCTCTTCACCATTTTTATTGTACGGCAGGCCCTTATAATCTTTTTTATTATTTTTATGCCAATGGTATCATTACTTATCATTGTTCCCGGAACTGAAAAATACGTATTTAAATTCATAAGAATGTTTTTTGAGCTGGTATTCTTCCCATTTTTTAGCATATCAATGCTGTACACCTTATCATTTTTTTCAGATGACCCGTTTATGCAGATTGGTATAATTTATGTATCAGCCCTTGCACCAGTATATTTAATGACAGAAATGTTTCAGTTATTCAGAACAGGCATATATGCTATTGGTGAGGCTGCATATATAAATACCATTGATACAGGCAGCATAAACCCGGGATATATACTTAACTCTGGTATGTCAGTGGATAAAACCCTTGATGATCAGTTTGGTGATGAAACAAGATTAAAATTCAATTAACCCTTATTTTTTCATAATCTTATAATCAATATCATATTTGTGTGTTATAAACCCCTGGCAGCAATCCAAAAGCACCGTGTGCCCGCATACTGGACAGGCCTGATTATGCCTGTAGATATAGCATTTATCACAATTACAGCCAGGTTCAAGGCAGTCCTCACACATAATTTAATATTATTATATATTATTTTAACGTTTTTTATTGTTTATTACAACATTTAATATTCATATTTTTTACTGTAACCCCGGGGTGTTATCATAAAATCCTTATACGAATATGTCTGTGAGTTTCCAATAATCACCGTGGAAAACATATCTATTGTATTATAATCCATGGATTTTATATCAGTTAAAATAACCTCCTGACCATCCCTATATGCATTTTTCACAATACCCACTGGCGTCGATTCATTTCTGTATCTTTTTATAATTTCCATTGCGTTTACTATACCATTTTGCCTCCTCATACTTTTTGGGTTGTAAAAAATTATTACAAAATCTGCCTCCGCAGCATTCATTATTCTTTTTTCAATAATGTTCCATGGTGTCAGATTTGTGCTCAGGCTGATGCTGCAGAAATCATTCATAATTGGTGACCCAAGAAGCGCGGCTGCAGAATTAAGCGCTGATATGCCGGGTATAACATGCACATCAATATCTATATTCTTTTTTGAAATAATTTCCAATGCAAGCCCTGCCATGCCATATATGCCCGAATCCCCGCTTGAAACAAGTGAAACAGTCTTACCATTTAGAACCTCAAGAACTGCACGCTCCGCCCTGTCCACCTCATTTGTTATTTCGCTTTCAATTATTTCCTTGTTCTTTAATATTGGTCTTATTAAATTTATATAATATTTGTATCCAATTATAACAGATGATTCGTTTAATTTTTTAACTGCAAGGCCTGTTAAATTATCCATGCTTCCAGGACCAATGCCGATTAAATAAAGCGATGCCATTCAATCATAATATCTAATTTATATATTTCATTTTTTATGCCTTTATAATATATCCAAGGAACTGATTTCCAGAACTTTTTATTGCATTGATGCCGTTCAGGTTAGACATAACATGGGCAGGAC
>NZ_LKBG01000019.1 GCF_001402945.1 Acidiplasma aeolicum | reverse complement strand
TAAGCATTGAGAGTTTTTCGTGTATCATATTCATGCCTATGTTTATGCTGTACTCATCATAAATACCTGTTTGAAGTATTATCTTTTTATTTTTTAGGGAAATGCCAGATGTATCAATAATATTAACTGGATCAAATTTAAGCCATGCATTCCAGTGCTCATTTAATCCACCATCATTTAAATCAAATGGCAGGTTAATTTCAGTGTTTTTGGGTGAATAAAAGGCTGACATGGCAATTATATTCTCTGCTGTAAGCTCATCCTGGCTGTGGATATAATCAGAATTAAATTTTTCCATAAACTTTTTTATGCCCAGATTTTTAAGTATTTTATATGCCACAGGAAAATCCCTTAGATATGAATAATGAAAATATGAATCTCCGGAGATGTCTATAAATCCTGAAAATATATCTGGATTATGCAATGCATTATAAATAGAGCCAAAACCACCTGACGATTTTCCAAAGAGGTAAACATCGCGTTTTCCATATATTTTAAATAGAAACTTTATCAGATCCTTTGTAATAAAGTCGCTGTAATTTCCAACGGCAGTAGAATTTACATACTGGTTGCCCCTGAAGTATGTCATTGTATCTGGCAGTATAATTATGAAACTGTATTTTTTAGATATTTTATTTAAAACATCCATAAAATCAATATTTGTATAACTTTTATTCAAAAAACTCCTGGAAGACCCAAAAAAACCTGCAAGTCCTACAAGCAATGGCGTATTTTCTTTAGGACTGTTTTCAATGATTGTTACCTCCCTCTGTGGTTTATCATTTACGGGATTATCATGTAATGCCTCTGAATCTAAAATTTTTGTTATTATCTCCATGGTCTATGATGGGTCATTTCTACTTAAATTTTAACACTTTAAATGAAAACTATATTTTCTATAAAATAAATTATTAGATTTATATGTTAAGTGTTAATTTTTTATTTAATTTCCAGAATTAAAAATTTTTATATTCTAAAGTGAAATACAGCACCTAGGGGCCGTGGGGTAGCTTGGTATCCTACCAGCTTGGGGTGTTGGTGACTCCGATTCAAATTCGGACGGCCCCATTAATCTCTATTTTATATATTAATAAATCTTATGCCACAAGGGATATATAAATTCCTATTAAAAATAGAAATCCTATTATGGAGTTTGGATTAAAGAAAACCTTTCTTACATTTTCCGGTGTTGTTCCATGTATGGCAACATGTTCATATAATATTAAAATTATTATTGGTATCAGTGCCAGAATATAATATATTGAATGAACAATAAATGCTATATAAATAAAGAAAATTATTGTAAATATATGGAAAACCCATGAAATAATTAGGCCTTTTTTTACACCGTATTTCACGATGATTGTTTTTAAACCGTTTTTTTTATCATATACCTCATCAGGTATTGTATAAATAATATCAAAGCCCGCAATCCAGAATGTTGAACCTGCAACCATTAAATATATAATCGCAGGCGGGAAATTTGGATTCACAGCCAGGTATCCACCTATTATGCCCAGTCCTATGGTAAATCCCATAAATAAATGCCTCAGGCTTGTAACTCTCTTCATTAATGGATCTGCTATAAAAAATATTAAAACAATTGGTGAGAGCATAAATACAAGATTATTTAATAAATATGTTAAACCCTCAAAAATGAATACCAGCATTAAGGTAAATGCAATGGCCTGCCGCAGATTTATTTCCCCCGTCACAAGAGCCCAGTTCCTTTTTCTTGGATTGGTTATATCATATTTTAGGCCAAGTATCCTGTTTATTGACATTGCAGCTCCTCTTGCAGAGATGGCAACAAATAAAATAATAAAGAATTTGTACATTTCTATAATCCCATTTGAGGCTATAAGGGCACCTGCAAAAATGAAGGGTAAATCGAATACAGTATGTTCCATTTTAACATACTCAAATAATGTTTTTAATTTCGTTTTAATCTCATACAGATTATTTTTGGTTATAAAATCTTTTTTAGTTATTTAAAATTTTTTTAAAATGTTTAATTAATAAAAATATTATTTATGAACATTAAAATTTGAGCTTAAATTAAAAAATTTAACAGTTTAATGCATATTTGAAAAATCCTTAAGAATTCTATAGGTAAGTCCAAATATTATATAAGACCCATACCTAAATGTGCCATCATATTCTTTAAGCTCTCTGAATCCAACCCAGAAAAATTTTGACACCTCGTTATCAATTTTAACATTTTTAGTTACACATTCGGCTAAAAAAGCGGCAACGGACAATGTTTTATTTAATGTAAAATAATTGCCCAGATATTTTGTTATTCTTATTTTTATTCCAACCTCCTCATAGGTTTCCCTTACTGCTGTATCGCAGCAGGTCTCACTTTTTTCCCTATGCCCTCCAGGTAAAGCCATCTGCCCTGACCAGGGGTCTCCCAGATCTGCCCTTTTTATTAACAGAAAATTATCATTATCAATTATTAACGCCACGGCGGCATCGCATTCCATTATAAATCAATTCTAATTAATATTAAAAATTATTGAAATGAACGTAGGTTTATCAAATTTATGTATAAAAATTAAAAAAGATCACTATAATACCTTCAAAGAAAATAAAGAACCCTAACACCGTAGAAAATTCAGAAAAAAAGTGGCAGGAATATCAAGTTAGATAGGTAATGTTGCGTATAAAGTATCGGATAAATTAATAAAAGAACATAATTTAATGGCATTTGAAGGCCTAAATATAAAAAATATGCTAAAATAACCTTAAACTTGCTAGGAGCATAGTACAATGATAACAAATCATAGAAGTCGGAACACTCTATTGCTTCAAATATTATAATATTTTATTATTAGATATTTGTGTGTATTTTTATATTGCCTTAATTTTATTTTTTATTTATCATTTGGATTTTTTAAATAGTATGTCATATGTGACACAATATTCATATAAAATTATGTCGTATGTGACATACTGATTTCCAATGAAGAATTTATCAGCATTCTATCATATTGCAATTTCCGGGATAAAAAGCCTTATACAGGTATTTTAAGGGAGTTTTATATTAACAAAATACTTAAAATATTAAACGAAATTAATATAGTAACGGAAAGTGGCCTGCGTAGATCCGGAAAATCATTCATATCACTGCAGGTTGCTTTATCATTTATTAATAAAGGTTATAATCCAGAGGATAAATTAATTATAAATTTTGATGATAAAAGTCTTGAAAACAATATCAAAAACTTTGACGATATATACAATGCATACAAAAAACTGATTAAAAAACAGATAACAACATAATAATAATTGATGAGGCACAGGAGGTGCCGGCTGGGAAAAATTTGTTAGAACACATTCAGAAAGAGTGATTTACCTAACGCCATGGCAATGAGGCCTCATGATTCATCGACCACGCTTGCCCTTACATACGGACTTATTTTTAATCTTTCAGGCAGGGGCATCAATCTCCACAGGCTTAAATTCCCCTGCTACATAGGTACATTTATAAGAGTTGAAGCCTTATATTTAGGTGCTATATAGGAATTATTTACTGGAAACATAGAATAACACAATATAAAAAAGTTTTAAAAAGGTTTATGAATAATTTAGAAATTAACCAAGGGAATTGAAAGAAAAATCCTCACATTACAACGAAATATACGATTATGGTGAGGTACCTGAGGATAAAAGGGTTGTAAAACCACGAGAACTATTTCCAATATGGTTTGCCTCAAATCTAACAATAGGGGATTTTGCGGTTGGATTTATACCAGTTATTATGGGTTTAAATATTTATTATACAATTATAACATTATTTGCTGGAACCTTTTTTGGTTCCATACTCCTTGGCATAATATCCATAACCGGCCCAAGAACCGGACTTCCACAGATGTCTGCAGGGAAGCGGGCCTTTGGCAAAAAATTTGGAAATTTTTTATCATCGCTTCAATGGCTAAACACAATTGGATGGACCACTGTTAATCTGGTACTAGCAGCCTTTGCATTTACACTTTTATTTCATGTATATTCCGTAATTTCCATCCTTATACTCACTGCTGCCATATTCCTTCTATCGTATGCCGGTCATCATGTTATAGCTGTATTTGAAAAAATTATGGGCATAGTGCTTGCATTTTTATTTATATTCATAATCCTTATATCATTTTCAAAATATAGCATGATATCATCATATGACCCATTAAATATAAATTATTCTGTGGCAATTGGAATAACCCTGGCCGCATCATTTTCAGATATAATATCATGGACGCCGTACGCCGGTGACTACTCAAGATACACACAGGATAAAAAGAGTGTTGTGCCCTATGTATTTTTTGGAAGTTTTTCTGCTGCATTTGTTTCTGAAATTGCCGGCATGCTGGTTGCCATTCTATCATTAAATCCCAATGGAAATCCCGCCATTGATATGCAAATTGTCCTGGGTAAATACAGTGTTTTTGGTCTTTTTGCCCTATTTTTGGGTGGAATAGCCGCAGATGCAATAAACCTTTATTCAAATTCATTATCCCTTAAGGTTATTGGTTTTAAATTTAAAAGATCAACAGTTGTTATAATTGGAAGTATTATTACATTTTTAACCGCCATAATAACCTACAGCAAATTTTATTTATTCTATGAGGATTTTCTTTTTATACTGGATTACTGGATAACGCCATGGATTGGTATTATAATAGCAGATTTCTTTATAATAAACAAAAATAAAAAATTTTCAATAATAAACGATTATAATAAAACGGGCATTACAAGTTATTTAATAGCATTAATGGTTTCAGCCCCTTTTATGAATCCGGGATTTTTGTACAGTGGAATAATATCCTCAATGTACCTTGGTGGTGTTGATATAAGTTATTACATATCATTCATTATTGCAATGTTACTTTATATTGGTTTGAGAGGGCACAATAATGCACTAAGCCAAACAGCCTAGTTATTTTATTATTGATAAAAGAGTGGAAATGCCCGGAGTAAGCCCCCTTCTGTTCACCTTTC
>NZ_LKBG01000018.1 GCF_001402945.1 Acidiplasma aeolicum | reverse complement strand
AAGGGACGTACAGGCATTAAAAAACTCCAGAATACTTTTAATGCTAATAGATGGCGGGTTCCAGACAATCCAGTTATACTTTATACGGATGGTGATGGCATTGGCCCTGAAATCATGGATGCAACCAGAAAGGTCGTTGATGCTGCGGTTAAGAAGGCTTACAAAAATAAAAAAATAGCATGGAGGGAGGTCCTGGTGGGCGATAAGGCCCTGAATCTAAAGGGCGATAGGTTTCCTGAGGAATCCATAAAGGATATAATGGAATACAGGATATTACTGAAGGCCCCACTTGGAACCCCTGTGGGCACAGGTTTCAAGTCCATAAATGTAAGAATACGGCAGATGCTAGATTTATATTCAAACATAAGGCCGGTAAAGTATGTGAATGGCCTTCAGAGTCCGCTTGAGCACCCAGAAAATGTTAATTTAACAATTTTCAGGGAGAATACAGATGACCTGTACATGGGTTATGAGTGGAAATATGATAGCAGGGAGGCACAGGAAATAAAGGCATTTTTTAAGGAAAAATTGGGCATAGATCTTGGTGATGATACTGGCATAGGGCTGAAGCCAATGAATAAATATAAAACACAGAGAATAACAAGGGCGGCAATTAAATTTGCAATATCAGAAAATAAGAAAAAGGTCACAATTATGCACAAGGGCAATGTAATGAAGTATACAGAAGGTGCATTTAGGGAATGGGCATATGAAACTGCATTAAATGAATTTTCTGATTATGTTTCACAGGATGGCAGTAAAAAAATACTTATAAATGACATAATAGCAGATAATATGTTCCAGCAAATTATAACAAGACCCGGGGAATATGATGTTATTCTTGCTCCAAATATTGATGGTGACTATATATCTGATGCCGCCGGGGCACTTATTGGAAATATAGGCACACTGGGGGGCGCCAATGTTGGTGACGATGGTGCCATGTTCGAGGCAGTGCATGGAACAGCCCCAAAGTATGCAGGTAAAAATATAGCAGACCCACTTGGGCTCATAAGGGGTGCCCAGCTTATGCTGAAATATATGGGCTGGACAGAGGCAGAGGATATAATTGAAAGGGCTGTAAACAAGGCAATAGAGGAAAAAACTGTAACTGCAGACCTTGCAAAATTCTTTAATGTGAATCCACTTGGAACAGCAGAATATGGTCAGAGGCTTGTTGAAAACATAAATTCATTTTAAAAATTATTTTGTATATATTTTATTAATTCATCATTCAATTTTATATCAGCATATTTTATATTCTGCATTACATGTTCAGGATTTGATGCACGCGGAATTGGAAAAACATTATCACTTATGCTTGTAAGGTACGAAAGGGCTATGCTTGTACTGGGCACATCCCCAATTTTTGACCTTATATAATTAAATTTTTCCTCAAGATTCTTATTCCTTGCTGTTTTACCATGGGCTATGGGAAAATATGCCATTAATGCAATATTATTCTTCTTTAAATAATCTAAAATATTATTCTCAACGTTTCTGTGCAGTATATTATAATTAAGCTGCACGGCGCATAAATTATATTTTTTAAGATTTTCCACAGTGTATTTAATAAGCTTAAAACTAAAATTGCTTACACCTATATTTCTTATTAATCCAGCCTCTGTTAATTCCTCCATTTTTTTTAATGTTTTCTTAAGATCAATCGCATAGTTTGGAAAATGTATTATGTATAAATCCACATAATCCATATTTAAATTTTTTAGGCTTCTTTTCAGTGCCCTTTCAAGGGATTTTGGTGATAAATGTGTTGGAAGCACCTTTGTTGATATAAATATTTCATCACGCTTGAAATTTTTTACCGCCTCGGATACAATACCCTCTGTATGATAAAATTCAGCAGTGTCTATTAAATTAATTCCATTTTCCAGACCAGTTTTAATGGCATTAATCTTTGTTTTCTTATTTGAATATATCCCGGCATATGTTTTAAAGATCCACCGCATATCATAATATGTTCCCATTCCTATTGCCGATGCTTTAAAGCCTGATGTGCCAAAGTCTCTGTAAATCATGTAATAAAATGCATTATATCCTTAAAAATATTTTTAACCATACTTTTAGCCTGAAAAATAATATTAAATATGGTCTAATCATTTAATTTCGATATATATGAATCTCTATGAATACATGGGGAAGGAAATTTTTAAAAAATATGGAATACCAGTTCCAGATGGCTATGTTGTTTCTGATATTAATGAGATCAGGCCCTATCAATATCCAGTGGCCGTAAAATCCCAGATACTTTCAGGAAAGCGTGGCAAATCAGGTGGTATAAAATTTGCCAAATCACAGGAGGATCTAAAAGAGGCTGCAAAAACCCTGCTGGGAACAACTATAAACGGTTTAAAGGTAAATAAACTATTAATAGAGAGAATGATAAATATTAAAAAAGAGTTATATTTAAGCATAACCCTTGATAGATCATCAAAGGGGCCACTTTTAATGGCATCTCCTGATGGCGGGATGGATATAGAGAGTGTACCAGACAGCAGAATAATAAAAATAAAGATAGACCCATTAATGGGATATTCTGATTATATATCACGGGAGGTTTCTGAATTTCTGGGTCTTTCCGGCAGTTTGAAGTCGCAGCTTGGTACTTTAATAGGATTACTTTATAATGCATTTAAAAAGGAGGATTCTCTACTGATGGAGATAAATCCTCTTATAATCGATTCATCAGATAATATTATTGCCGGTGATTCCAAGGTAATTATAGATGATAGTTCCCTATACAGGCATAAGCAGTATATTTTCCCTGATCCTGAGAAGACAGAGCTCGAAAATGAATCAGCATCAAAAAGCTTTACATTCATTGAAATGGATGGTGACATCGGTGTAATAGCCAATGGTGCGGGGCTTACAATGGCGACGCTGGATGCCCTGACGCTTCACAAACTCAGGCCAAGAAATTTCCTTGACCTGGGTGGAACTGACAGTACTGATATAGTTGAGGATGCATTCTCATTTGTTTTGAGGGCAGATCCAAAAATATTTTTTGTGAATATATTTGGCGGTGTTACCAAGGCTGATACGGTGGCCAATGGCATAGTTGCAGCAAAGAATAAATTCAATATAAAACAGAAAATTGTTGTTAGGCTTAGTGGTGTTCATGAGGATGAGGGCAGGAGGATTCTTATGGACAATGGCATAGATGCCTATTCAAATATGAATGATGCAATCAATGAGCTTGTGAAATTAAATGGGGGTAATTAAAATGGTGCTTATAACAAAAAATACAAGGGTAATAGTTCAGGGAATGACCGGTCACCAGGGTGCATTTCATTCAGGTGAAATGATAAAATTTGGGACAAATGTTGTTGCAGGAGTTTCTCCGGGAAAATCTGGCGGCACTGTCAATGGCATAAAAATATATGAAACTGTTATGGACACACTTGAACTTATGCCTGAAGCCTCAATGCTGGCAGTGCCGGCTCCTTTTGTCAGGGATGCCGCCTTTGAGGCAATTGATAATGGACTAAAGCTTATATACATACTGGCAGAACACGTTCCTGTACATGACACCATGGAAATTGTTGCAGAGGCAAACAGAAAGGGTGTAACAGTTATAGGCCCCAACAGCCCCGGAATTACGGTTCCTGGTGAGGCAAAAATAGGGATCATGCCCAACCATATATTTAGAAAAGGAGACGTTGCAATTGCATCAAGAAGTGGAACATTAACATATGAAATTGTTAAGGCTGTTACTGATGCTGGATTTGGTGAGAGTACAGTAATAGGACTGGGAGGAGACCCTATTGTTGGCCTTACCTTCCTTGATGTAATAAAAATGTATAACGAGGATAAAAACACCAAAAGGATTGTGCTTGTTGGTGAGATTGGTGGAAGTGAGGAGGAAAGGGCTGCCAGATATGTAAAGGAAAATGTCAAAAAGCCTGTTGTTGGTTACATAACCGGAAGGAGTGCACCACCAGGAAAAAGAATGGGACATGCAGGTGCAATAATTGAACGTGGGACAGGCACTGCAGAATCAAAAATAAAAGCTTTTATGGATGCTGGAATTAATGTTGCAGATTATCCGGATGATATACCCAAGCTTTTAAAATAATTTTTATAAACATTTTCAAAAAAAATATACCTTTAATTACATTATAAAAATTAGTATGATATGAAAATATTATTTCAAATATCTGAAAGTGAGAAAATACCTTTGTCATATCTGGCAATATCCAATATGGCAAAAATGAATGATGTTGAAGACATTGTTGCAGTTTATTCAGAAACTGGTATATTTGGCGTTCTTAAATCCGAATCTGAAAATATAAACAATTTGCTTGGCAATCATAAAATAAATGTATACGCATGCGGTGTTGCAATGAAATCAAACAACCTTTCAGATGCTGATCTGGCACCCGGTGTTAAAATCGCTCCTGTTAGCTTTTATGAAATTGCAAAAAGGCAAAAGGATGGCTATATCTACCTAAGGCTTTAAAATTTTAATTTTTACTTCCAGCCTGAAAGTATCCTGCCCCAGTTCTGGTATAATATCTTTATTTAAACCATGATTTTATTAATAAAAATTTTTTATACTTAATAATATTATAACATTAAATTGATAATAAATATACATGTGTACAGGGGAACAAAAAAATATGCGAATAAAAGAAAATGGTCTTGATGTATACACTGACGAACCAATGGAAAATAACCGGGCAAATGCAGATATTATAAAACAGCTATCCAAATTTTATAATGTTAATTCAAAGGATATAAAGATAATTTCTGTTCTTAAATCTGATAATGTAATACTTTTACTGTAAATTCAAATGACCCTTTACCATTATACTTAATCAACCAGCCTTATCAGTGAATCACCATTGGGAAATGCACCTATCTTTCTTGTTCTTCTCTTTAATTCCCTGTTAAATCTCTCTGTTGCATTGTTTGTATGCAGTTTTCTCTGATGTTCTTTTGGAAATGATATGTATGAATATAAAGAATCATACCACTTATAGAACATATCTATTGATTTATTTAACTTCATTTCCTCCATCCTATCCATGGC
>NZ_LKBG01000017.1 GCF_001402945.1 Acidiplasma aeolicum | reverse complement strand
TCAAATGTCTGCATCGCTTATATTATTTACAAAAAAATCTATTCATAATTTATATAAAATTAAATGGTTTATTAATTATGATTTTGAAAGTGATTCTAACTTGCTTATTAATGTATATATTGCTGCCCTTCCATGAGACGGTACATTTGGATCATTAGAGATATCATCAAGTTTTGATATTATTGTTGCACACTTTAAATCAAGGCTTTCCTTACCATTTTGTAATTTTTCCTTTGAATCAGATGAAGTTTTTCTGACATTTCTGGGTATAGAAGTGTCCTCTGCTAGTTCATCCATTAGTTCCAAAATTTCGTTATACAATTTTTCATCCATTATATCACCTCATATACACGTCCTTAATGATGGATAACACCATCATTGTTTTTGATTTTTTTATCCCCTGAATATTATTTAACTCCCTAACTATAAATTTTTCCAGGGTCTGGTAATCGGGGAATCTTACCTTGATGAGCAGGTCATAATCTCCTGTAACAACCATGATCTCCTCAACGTTCTTATTTTCGGCAATTTTTTCACCGATATCCTCAACCATGTTTATATCGGCCTCAATGCCTATCATAGCTGTAACTATTTTGTTATCATAGTACTCCTTGAAATTTGTTATCTCTGCCTCCATTTATTCACCCGATATTTTAATTCTTAATGCTATTTAAACACATAATATTTTCTAATAAGTTTTAAATCTCATTATTTTCCCACGGAATTAATATTCATTTATATAATTATCAAATCGATAACCAAAAATTATGGAGATAATAAAAACTTAAATGTAAATTCATTATTTTTACATATGTATGCGATAATTTCTTATAATTATTCCAGCATTATCCATAAAATTATGCAACCAAACATAAGTAATTTATTAAATTAAAATATACACGTATATGAAAAATATCATCATGGGAAAATTAACTGTCATCACAGGGCCCATGTTTTCTGGCAAAACTTCGAGGCTCATAGAATTATTGGAGCGTGAAATGCTTGCAGGGAGAAATACCCTTCTTTTTAAACCTGAAATAGACAAGAGATATGATACAACATATGTAACAACACATAAGGGCATAAGGCTTCCTGCAATAGTTGTAAGCGTTGATAATGATGGCGTTAAAAAAATTAAAACGTTGTCTGAGGGTGTTGACGTAATAGGCATTGATGAGGCACAGTTCTGGGATCACGATTCCATACTTCCAGAGGTTGTCGATTCCATCGCCTCCATGAAAAAAATTGTTTATATAGCAGCATTAAATAAGAACCACCTTGGAATCCCGTTTAAAACTTCACAGGAGATTATAGCGAGGGCCGATCAGGTTTATTCCCTCACAGCTGTATGTGCTAAATGCGGTGAGGATGCAACATTTACACAAAGGGTTATGAATGGCAGGGAGGTATTTGGTGAGGCCATCAAAATTGGTGGGATGGAGAGCTACGAACCCAGATGCAGAAACTGCTTTGTTTTTCCTTCTGTGGAGGATATAAAAAAAATAAATGGGACCTAAAAAAACTGTAGGTAATCATTAAAATTATCTGGCATATGTATGCTTGCCTTTTTACCGCCACGGTCTAAAAAACCTTTAATTGATATTAGTTTATTAAGTGTGTTTTTGTCCCCCCTGTTAATCAGATAATTATTTATGTTATTAATTTTTGAACCAAGATTTCTGTTGATTAAATTATTAAAATCATATAAAATCAAATATTCATCTGCATCCAAAAGCGTGGAGAGAAAGGATGATGCTGCATCAATATCTGGATTTATACCTGCATATTCAAAATACTGTAAATGTGGAAACATTGAAACTGCAGTTCCAGCCATGGCAACAGGTATGTAGCCATCGGAGGCAAGGGATCCTATGGCATTTCTTTCCGGTATATCCAAAATTGACATTGAGGATCTGTCATAAATAATCCTGGTATTTATAGAGACCATTTCCCTTGATAGACCAAGCTCGTATTTTATTTTTTCATATGTATTTTGAATAATGTTCCCAAGATAGCCCTGCAGCATTGATGAATATTCATAATTATTTAATGAATGCTTTTTACCGGTTACATAATTAATGCCCTGTGAATACTGGATTGTAAAGATTAATTCGTCATCCGGTATGTTCTGAAATATCTGTAAAAGTATCCTTTCTATTGCCCCAGTTAGATTATTAATATTTACATCCGTGTTTTTAATCGCCGAATCCAGATCTAAATAAATTAACCTCCTTTCCAAATTATCACGCTGGAACATATCCAGAAAAGATATAAAATAATGCATTGTTTAATATTTCTGCACATGATATTACTGATAGTAATATAAAGTTGAATAATAAATTTATTAAATGAAAACATAGCAAAGTATGAAGATTAAGGAGTTAAGTTATTCATCATCCGCCAATCTCGGTCCAGGTTATGATATTTTATCCCTAAGCCATCGTGCCTTTAAGGACGAGGTAGAAATAGAGGAAAATAATACCGGAAAAATAAGAATCTTTTCGGATAATACACCTGAAGACCCTATGAAAAATACGGCGGGTCTTAGTCTCATACAGCTTATGAAGGATAGAAAAATTAAATCAGGCATAGATATAACAATAAATAAGGGCGTTCCCGTTGGACTTGGCCTGGGCAGCAGCGGTGCCTCCTCATCAGCTGCTGTAAAGGCTTTTAATAAAATGTTTGATTTAAATTTAACAAATGATGAAATGGTATATTATTCAATGTATGGTGAAATTGCGGCCTGCGGGTCTGCCCACCCAGATAATGTTTCTTCTGGCATATATGGTGGAATGACGCTAATAACATCAACTGAACCAGTTAGGGTCAGAAAAATAGATATTAAGTATAAACCGCATCTAATGCTTGTTATACCAGATATTAAAATAGAGGAAAAAACAAAACTGGCTAGATCAATGGTGCCCAAAAATATAGATATTAAAGATATGGTACGTCAAACCTCAAGACTTTCATTGATGCTTCTCGGGTTTTTAAATGGTGAACGGCAGGCAATAAGAGACGGCATGAATGATGAGATAGTTGAAAAATCCAGAAATGGTTTATTCCCATTTTATGGTGAGATAAAATCAATGGCCATAGATGAGAATGCGGTTTCTGCATGTATTAGTGGTGCGGGTCCAACAATACTTATTTTTACTGATGAAAGAACAAATAAAAATGGCATTATCAGTGGCACTGATGAAATATTAGGTAAATATGGTTTAAATTATAAGATTGTGGAAACTGAAATTGTGGAGGGATATTAATGAACGATATTAGTGATGGTATTTTTGCAAAACCCCTTACATTTCCCATTTACCAGACAAGTTCCTATGTTGTCCCGGGTGGTGAAAAATACCGGTATTCAAGGGAATATAATCCGACAGTTGAAAATGTGGGACTAAAAATTAAGGCAATGGAACATGCTGAGGCATATAACGCGTTTTCATCGGGCATGGGTGCTATCACAACCACGGTGTTATCATTAATACATCCTGGAGATAGGGCGTTGATACACCTTGATACCTTTGCAAGGAGTTACCACTTTTTCACAGAATATTTAAGATCATGGGGGGTTAAAATTGATGTCGCAGATCCGGGAACAGATAATATAATTAAGTCCATAAAAAACGATACAAAGCTGGTATTTATTGAGAGCCTTTCAAACCCAATATTAAGGGTTAATGATATTAAGGCCATATCAGAAAAATGCAGGGAAACGGGTTCATTGCTTATTGTTGATGCAACATTTTCCACACCGGTAAACATACACCCGCTGGACCTTGGTGCGGATATAGTTATACACAGTGCATCAAAATTTATATCCGGTCATAATGATGCAATAGCAGGTTTTGCTGCGGGCAGGGAGGATCTTATAGAAAAAATAGACAACATGAGAAGAACCCTTGGAACATCAATGGATCCGAACACTGCATTTCTTGTAAACCAGGGAATTAAAACACTTGAACTTCGCATGGAGAGGATAAATAAAAATGCGAATATAATTGCGCATGAACTTCAGGATTCAGGCAATGTTAAAAACGTTATATATCCCGGTCTTGATAATCATCCGGATCATGAAATAGCATTAAAATATATGAACGGATTCTCAGGGGTAGTTGATTTTGAAATACAGGGTGATGTGGAAAAATTTTTTAAAAATTTAAAAAATGTTGTGCCCGCAAATACCCTTGGGGGAATAAACACAATCATATCAAATCCATTCACAATGTCACACAGGTCGCTCAATGAAAGTGAGTTAAAAATATTAAATGTAAACAAAAAATTTATGAGATTATCAGTTGGAATAGAGAACCCTGACATTATCATCAAAGATTTATTAAATGCAGCCTCAGCTACTGATTGATTTTATCTTCTATATATTTTATTATCTTTTTCCTTGCAAGCTGATAATTTGTTGAGTCAACGGTAAAAACATCGTATTTTTTTAATAAATTAAGTGTATATTTCTCCATAACCTCATATACAGGAAGCTGCTGCACAAGGCGGTATCCGGGGGAATTAATATGTGTAAATTTTTCCCTGCTGTTCAGCATTTCCTCATGAACATTATGATCAGAGACATAAATATATATTTTTATTATATCATCAATTATATTTTTATCAATAAGTTCTGGTATATAATAAAGTGTCTCAAGTATTAACGGCTCACCATTCCTAATCGCACGGGCAAGGACAGCATTTATACCGCTATACATTATTTTTGACTGTTCATAATATCCT
This sequence comes from Acidiplasma aeolicum, assembly GCF_001402945.1. Classification (GTDB taxonomy): domain Archaea; phylum Thermoplasmatota; class Thermoplasmata; order Thermoplasmatales; family Thermoplasmataceae; genus Acidiplasma; species Acidiplasma aeolicum. The sequence continues at coordinate 306 of NZ_LKBG01000017.1, read as the reverse complement.
TTAATGATATTATCCTCAGTTTTCTCTCCAAAAAACTGCCATGATTCATATACACTTTTTGATAGTATTTCACCAGCATAGGGCCTTAAAAATTCCCTTAAATAATCCCCAGAAAGAACGATGTTTATATTAAATTCTCTGGCCACATAACCTGCCATGCTAGTTTTTCCAACACCCGGTATGCCGCCAATTAATATCACTGGAAACATGACTGTATAATATACATTTATTAATAAAGTTTACAAGATTTTTTGATGCTCATAATTATATAAATTAAAAAATATTAATATGTTTTAAAATAATTAT
>NZ_LKBG01000016.1 GCF_001402945.1 Acidiplasma aeolicum | reverse complement strand
AAATAATCAATGATTAATATTGCCATAAAATTTTAAAGGAATAAATAGACATTTTTTTATTTAGATACAAAAATTTATTAATAATACATATTTACTTTCATAATGGAATACGGACTCAAGAGAAATTATGTATCCAGTTTCAGGCTTATATGGCAGGCAATGGGGACTCTCTCAGTTGCTGCGGATGCTGCATATTTGCTGGTTGGTGTTGTTGAATTTGCCCTGGGTGCAACCCCATTATCATTATTCCTTGGGGTAATTGGATATTTATTTATAATGAATACAGGATACCAGTTTTCGAAGCATGTAAACTCTGCCGGTTCTTATTATACATTTGCGGGGAAGGGGCTTGGTGGCATTGTTGGTACTTTTCAGGCATGGAACATGGCATTTTATGGAATTTTGGGATATGGTAGTTTTGGCTTTCTTGGCCTTGCATCATTTATTACCTTAATAGACCCGAAATATTCGGGTGCACTCTTCTGGGTGCCAATAGCCTTTGTGGCCGCACTTATATCATTTTTGTTTACATACCGTGGAATAAAAATATCAACAGATTATCAGATAGCCGGTGGTGTCATAGAGGTTCTTGTACTTATAATAGGTTCATTAATAATCATAATAAATGCTGGAAAATTAAACACTTTGTATGTTTTTACATTAAAATATGTTTCTGGATATTCTCAGCTTATTTTTTCAATGATTTATTCAACAACCCTGTATTTTGGAACCACAGTGTCAATTACCGCACTTGGCGAGGAGGCAAGGGAACCGGAAAAGAATATTAAACGTGCACTGCTTGCAACAACAATTCTTGCCGGACTTACGTTAATCTTTGTTTCTTATGCCTTCACCATCGGATGGGGGCCGGCAAATATGGAATCATTTTTTCATAGCCAGGATCCGGGAGTTATACTTTTTAAAAGATACAGTTATATACTATATATAGCACTTATACTTGTTACAATAAACAGTTTCATGGGCTATAATATTTCTGTGAGCAATGCAGATTCAAGAATATTTTATTCTTTTGCCAGGGATGGAATTCTATTTTTACCAAACAGAGTGGCCAAAATTCATGAAAGATACAGAACACCACATATAGCCGCGCTAATAATATTTATTTTATCATTTTTAATAGCCATATTTTTTGGCCTCAGGTATGGACCCGTGGCAGGTGGCCTTTTGATGCTTTTAATAAATTCATATGCTGCATATACAGAACATATAGTGGCATCAATAGCACTGCCATTTCTAACACATCGCAGGGGAGAATTTAAATTAATTCAGCATGTTGTAATTCCCGTTATTGGTATGGCCATTCTATTAATAATAATGATAAGTACACTTATAACACCCGAGCCCTATCCGGAAAACTTTGCAGTATATTTTGGCGTATCCTGGATACCGATATCAGGATTATTAACGTTTATAGAATATAAAATTCATCCCGGTAAGGTAAAAAAAGCTGCCCAGTTTACAATTGAGGAGATTGAGGGGAAATAAAGGGTTACATTTTTATAAAAATAATAAATTTTATTAATTTTTTTATTAATAAACAATTATATAGTATTTTAATATAGGTCAATAATGATTTTGGTTACCAATGACGATGGATACTTTTCAAGGGGTATCAAAACACTTTATATGAACGCTGCAAAGATCAGTACAGGAGCCGTGATGGTTGCACCTGACAGACCAAGAAGTGCCTCAGGCATGAGCATTACATTTAATAATCCACTCAGGGCAAAAACCATTGATGAAAACGGCATTAATGGCTATGCCATATCCGGATTTCCGGCAGACACAATATTTTTGGCAAGAAATGCGCTTTACAGGAATGAAAAAATTGATTTAATTGCCAGTGGCATAAATCACGGTCTTAATATATCGTTAAGGTCGCTATATACAAGTGGAACAATATCTGCGGCCATGACAGGCGCCCTGCTTGGAATAAAGGGTATAGCATTTTCAATCGATGTAAATGAGGAAAATGAAAAATCTGCTGATTTTGAAAAGGCAGGGATAATAGCAAGGCATGTAATGGAATATGTTATTAATAAGGGATTCCCAAAGGATGTTGATATATTAAACATAAATTTCCCACATAAAATAAATGATGGTATAAAAATGGTTGGAGTTCCGATGTATGTGAACGCATTTTCAGATTATGTTAGGGAGGATGAGGACCCGCATGGAAATAAATATTACTGGTTCTGGAATAAATTTTCAGATGATTATGATGAAAATACAGATTATTATACTGTGATGCATGAAGAAAATATATCAGTTACACCACTGTCAGTGCATGGCCATGTTATAACCAACTTTTCCGGTATAAAATCTCTTTGCAATGATGTATCAGGCCTAATATATAATGACGAATATTTATCAGATGTGAAATGAGAGATTAAATATCATAATTTAATCCCGTTACATGAAATTCAAAGGTCTCGGCCCTGAATGGTTTCCTGTCGTGCTCGGAACATTATCAATTTCCCTTGCACTTTACATAAATTATCTTGTTTTTTTAAATTTATGGCTCTTCAATGCAGGTAAAATTATATTTTTCCTTGTAATTGCAATGTTCATTTTCGTGTTAATATCTGTGGTTTATCGCTATGCATCAAAATCAGGAACCCTTAAAATGGACTATAATAATCCCACAGCATTGAGCTTTCTGGCATTTCTTGGCATAATCATGTATGCCCTTGCATTTTTTTACAGTGCCTATATAGGCATAAACAGAATTGTGGCAGCAACATTTTTGTATATATACTTTATATTTTATGTATATGTAATAATAATAAATTTACTTTTAAACTATAACCTTTATACAAATAAATACAATTCATCAGAATTCTCATATGCAATGCTTGTACCCTCCATTGTCATAGGTGGAAACATCATATTAAGCAGTATTATGCTCATAAAACCACTGGAATCATATTACACATTAAGTGAGCTTAAACTCATATATTTTATGATTTTTGTTTCACTGGGCATAACATTTTTCCAGTTTCTGTTTGTGGGTATTACTGCATTTATATACCATATTAACAAAACAGAGTATTTAAGAAGCGTCCCCGCAGCCATGATACCTGTGGGGGCCTCAAGCATGATAATTATTAATATTATGTTTTTACCATACTTTAATTACCTGCACCTTTTTAATGTGCCTGATTACATGGCTGTGGACTCATCAATGCTTTTTTTTGGCTTTGATACATTTTTATTTTTAATATCAGGGGTAATTGCGGCAGGTCATATAAAAAGAAGGCAGTCAATGACTGTATGGGCATATGTATTTCCGGTTGGTATATCAACGTTTTCAGATTACATGATATATTCTTATACTGGAATCTTCATTTTTAAGTATGCAATTGTTATATTTACCATTGTTTTAATAATACTTTATATATACTCCTGGATAAATACATATTTAATTATAAAAAATCCCGGGGTCTGATTTCATGATAATCATCGAAAATTTGAGCAAATTATATAAAAATCTGTATGCTGTTGACCATCTTAGTGCGGAAATATCTGATGGAACTGTATGCATAATAGGGAAGAATGGTGCAGGTAAAACAACACTTCTTAGAATGCTTTCAACACAGCTCAGGCCCACGTACGGTGATGCATTTATTAATAACCTTAGCATTATAAGGGATACAAAGAAACTAAGAAAAACAATAGTAAGCATACCACAGGAGGCCTCACCCATAGGCATATTAACACCGTATGAACAAATATTTATGTATTTAACCGCCAGAAACTTTTCCCTTAAATCGGCCAAGGACGAAACGTTAAGGGCCTTAAGGGAACTGGATTTATATGATAAAAAGGATGTGCCTTCGGATGAACTCTCTGGTGGAATGAAAAGAAAAATGTTCGTTGCCATGGCACTTGCTGCAAACACTGAAACAATTTTCCTTGATGAGCCCACAACAGGCCTTGACCCCCTTTCAAGGCTCGAAACTTGGAGCGCCATAAAAAAGCTTTCAGGGAATATAATATTAACCACACATTATATGGAGGAGGCCAGGGAGCTTGCATCAAAAATATACATAATGGATAAAGGCAGAATAATAAAATCCGGGAATTATGACCAGCTTTTAAGGCCATATAAAAATATGATCAGAATAGAGTCCATGGAAAAACTGGATAATTCATATAAAATAGGAACTTTGTATGTAAAATATATAAAAAAATCTGATATTGATAAAATAGGCAGTGATGTGAGTGTGCGCGATATAACCATTGATGACCTTTTTATAATGGAGGATGAAAATGCCAAATATTAAATTTATACTCACAATGGCATGGTACTATGGCATAAAAACCATAGCCAGAGGGCCATCATACCTTATTGCCTCACTTGCCACACCGCTTACCTTGCTTTTTCTGGTATTTGTATTAAGCCATGGTGCACTTGTTAAATTTGCAATAGTCGGAGGTTTAATTGCATTTATTGGGTCTGTTGGGCTTTCGGGCGCCGGTGATTCAGCATTTTTCAGGTTACAGTTAAGAATTCAGGAGCTTTATGTTGCAACCAGTATAACACAGTTTGATTACATGGCCGCATTTACACTGAGCTATTTCATCTTTTCAGTTCCCGGAATTATTCTTTATGTTTATCTTGGTATTATTTACCATCTATTCACATTATATAATTCCATTGCACTCGTATTAATTATGCTTATACTTATTGTAACCACAACGGCAATATCCTTCATAATATCAGGATCCATAAATCATCTAAGGAATATATGGGGAATAACCGGAATTTTAACTGTTATTACAAGCATACTGCCACCAACATTTTATCCATATTATTATGTTCCAAAAATATTTCTTTATATAATTGCAATATCACCAACAACACCAGCAGCAATTCTTGTTCAGGGATTTTTTGGCCTTGCACCCATGAATTTAATGATGCTTTACGTGCTTTTGATAGAGCTTGTAATATACTCAATTCTTGCCAGATTTCTTGTCAGATGGCGCGATAAGTGATAAACAGTAATTTATGACCGGTTTTTCATATGCTTTATAATTTAATTATATAACTTTAAGAATATTTTTTTAAAAATAATAATTTGACAAATTTAATCTGGAAATTTAATTCTTTTTGAGAAATA
>NZ_LKBG01000015.1 GCF_001402945.1 Acidiplasma aeolicum | reverse complement strand
TTCAAAAATTTAATGAAAAATTTAATATATTGATATATTTTTATTATCTATTGGAGAATATTATAATAGATACGGATACAGCAGGCGATGACGTAACATCAATTATGCTTGCAGCACTCTCCCCAATAAATTTAATATCCATAACCATAGCTGCAGGAAACGTGCCTGTAGAATTGGGCGCAAAAAATGCATTATTAACGCTTGAAAAGGTCAATAAAAAGAATGTCCCGGTTTTTATGGGATCAAGAAAGCCAATGTTAAGGGATCTGGTTACTGCCCAGTATGTCCATGGCAATGACGGCATGGGCAATTCTAATTTTCCTGACCCGCAGAAACAGCCTGAGAACGGAAATGCCTCAGCTGAACTGGTTAATTATGCAGAAATGTATAAAAAAAATCTTATAATATGCGCACAGGCCCCATTAACAAATATTGCACTTGCAACATTAATGGATAATAATTTTCCAAAGAATGTAAAACATTTATATATAATGGGAGGAACATACAGGCATGCAGGAAATATAACTCCTGCTGCAGAATACAATTTTTTCGTTGACCCTGAGGCTGCATATATTGTACTTAAATCTGGTTTCAATGCTACAATACTGCCGTGGGATCTTTGCGCTGAACATGGAACAATAACCATTGATGAAATAATGCATAATTATGAAAAAAATAAAACAGACCTTTTTAAATTTTATTTGGATGTAAACCGATCTGCAATAGAATATAATAAATCTGGAAAATCTGGTATAAATATTAACGGCCTCACACATTCTGATTCATTGTTAATGTCCTGCATTTTAAATAATGATATAATAATGGAGACAAAAAATGTTAGGGTAGATATATCAATTGAAGATGAAATAACAAGAGGCTTTTCATCAATGATTCCTGATGATAACAGTAAAATAAAGGTAATTACCAGGATTAATGAGGATAAATTTAAAAAATTCCTTTTTGGTTCCCTTCAAAATGGTATAAAAGATTAATAAGACATTATAAAAATTTAAGTATAAAATGCAATTAATACAATTATGCCAGAAATTTTATGGGAACCGAACAGGGATGATGTTGATAATTCAAACATGGTTAAATTTATTGATTTTATAAATAAAAACCATAATTTAAATATTAATGAATATAATGATCTTTTCAATTATTCCATAAAAAACATTGAGGTATTCTGGAAGGATATTATGGAATATTTTAGCATAAAATCGCATGGAAATTATGAATACATACTTTCAAAATACCCAATGCCAGGAAATAAATGGTTTGGAGGGCTGAAATTAAATTATGCAGAAAATGTTTTTAAAAATAGCACTGGCACTGCATTAATTTATAAAAACGAAATGAATGAAACAAAAACAATGTCATATGAAGAATTGAAAATGAAAACAGGTGCACTTTACAACTTTTTAAGGGTAAATGGCATAAAATCCGGGGATGTGATAGCAACATATCTATCAAATACAACAGAAAATATTATATCATTTCTTGCATCTGCATCTCTCGGATGCATATTTTCATCAATTTCCATAGATTTTGGCTCCAGAGGTGCAATGGAGAGGTTAATGCAGCTGTCACCGAAGGTACTTATTGTTACCGAGAAATATTATTATGGTGGCCGTGAATATGAAAAAACTAGAGATATTAATGAAATTTTAAAAAATATTCAAACAATAAAACTGGTAATTACTGTAAACAGCATTAATAAAAAAATACACATGGATAATGATAATGTATGGGATATTAACGATATATTTAAGGATTATATGGGAAAATTAAAATTTAGGGAAATGGAATTTAATGATCCTTTATGGGTGCTCTTTTCATCAGGCACAACAGGAAAGCCAAAGGGTATAGTTCACAGCCATGGTGGAATTTTGCTTGAGCACCTAAAATCATTATCACTGCATTTGGATCTAAAAAGGTCTGATAGGTTGTTCTGGTACACTGGTACAGGATGGATGATGTGGAATTTTATGATAAGTTCATTACTGCTTGGATCAACTGTGGTTCTTTATGATGGCAGCCCATTTTATCCCGATTTAAATGTGCTGTGGGATTATTTAAATATTAACAATGTAAAATATTTCGGAACAAGTGCTGCATATATAAATTATCTGAAAAAATCTGGTTTTAAAACAGGAAATGCAGAAAATATTCATGCAATTTTCTACACCGGAAGCCCGCTGAGTGCAGATGGATATAGGTATATATATTCAATAAAAAGGAACGTCTGGTTTACAGGCATAAGCGGTGGTACAGATATTTGTTCAGCATTCTTTGAGCCAAACATAATGCTTAGGGTTTATGCTGGGGAGATGCAATCAATATCACTTGGTGATAGCGTCAAGGTTTATGATGATTCCGGAAATCCTGTTGTCAATAAGATAGGGGAATTAATTATAGATAAACCAATGCCATCAATGCCTGTTTATCTCTGGAATGATATTGATTATAAAATATATAATGAATCCTACTTCAATTATTATAAAAATGTCTGGAGGCATGGTGATTTCGCAGAGATAACTGACAGAAATACCGCCATTATTTATGGAAGGTCAGATTCAACATTAAATAAAAATGGCATAAGGATGGGCACCTCGGAGATATACAATATTGTGGATAATATATCTGGTGTTAGGGATTCATTAATCATAGGAATGGACATCAAGGATGGTTATTACATGCCGCTCTTTATTTCATTAAATGATAAAAATGTGAATATAGAAAAAATAAAATCTGAAATAATTAATTCAATAAAAGAGTATTTACCACGATATATTCCTGATGAAATCTTAATTGTTGATGATATACCTAAAACAATTAATGGGAAGAAGGTTGAGGTTCCAATTAAAAAGATTTTACTCGGATATAATGTAACTGACGCTGTTAACCCAGGTTCCCTCATGAATCCGGAATCACTGGATTACTTTATTAAACTATCAAAGAGGTTAAAAAACAAATTAAATTCTTGATTCTTTTTTGAAATCCCCTGATTTTAGCGCCTGGCCACCGTCTATTTTTATGACCTCACCTGTCATTGTGTCAATTTTAATCTCCGCAATGACTGCCTCTGCTATTTCATCCGGTTCTGTTGCCTTCTTTGTAAGTGTGTATTTATTTATCCACGTATCCCAGCTTATGCCCATGACATTAAGTAGGCTTCCACCAAGATTTGTATTTACAAGGCCCGGGGCGATTGCATTCACCCTTATATCAGGTGCAAGTTCCAGTGCCATTGATTTTGTCAGGTTTATAACAGCGCTTTTGAGGCTTCCATATACTGATAATCCATAATAAGGAATAATTCCGGTAATTGATGCTATGTTTATTATCACACCACGTTCCATTGCCCTTGATGCATACAGGGAGCAGTAGAGCACTGATTTAAAATCTGTTCCAAGTGTTTTTTCTATTAATTTATCATTTATATCCTTAAATGGGGAATAAAATCCGGTTCCGGCATTATTTACGAGTATGTCCAGTTTTCCAAATGTATCCATGGTGGTATCTATTAATAACCTGCAATCCTCCTCCATGGATAGATCGGCCTTGACTGCGATGGCCTCATACCCAAGAGATTTCAGTTCCCTTAATGCATTGTTCGCCTCATCATCACGCTTTCGGTAATTTAATACCAGTAAGGCGCCCTCATAGCCAAGTTTTCTGGCAATGCTTTTTCCTATACCCCTTGTTGACCCGGTTACAATTGCAACCTTATTTTTAATGTCATACATAAAAATCAGTCTCCAGGCATCAGGATTTTTCTGATCATGTCCCTGGCCTCATTAACATTATATCCCCTTAAAAGCCCTATTTTGCTTGCCTCAACTGAACCCTCAGCATGTGCCATCAGTGTTAGCATGTAGCCTGCTAAATTGCTTCCAGCAAGTTCCTTTGCAAGCCTTAAAAGATTAAAACGGTATTCACCCGGTGCCATGGATGCAAGATATTTATATATGTACTTTTGATTCTGCCTATTTTCAAGATCCTCAACAGATGGCATTGTAACAATAATGCCTCCTGAAATTTCTATAAGCCCATTAATAAGCCTGTAGAAGTTTTCATTTGAATATAATTTACCTATGTTTGTGTATACCGGATTTGGAACAGCTATACCGGAATCAATTTCGCAGAACATTGCAGCTGTATAGCTGCTCATGGTCATAATTTCCTTATACTGGATCATATCAAGCATCTTATTTTTTACATGCCCGGCATTTTCTATGCCATTGGCCTCTGCCATCATGCTTGCAATGCCAATATATAAATTTGCTGTTGCGGCCCTGTATGAAACCGCTGTAAACCTGTGAAATGTTGCAAATAGGTTGGCAAGCTCTCCAGCAAATTCCCCCTCACCGGCCATGTATACATGGTCCCATGGAATGAAAACATTATCAAATATTGTTGTTGTTTCCACCTCAAAGTCCATTTTGCTTAGAATTGATGAGGAGTTTCCCTCAAGCTCATCTATTGGCCTCACAATAAACCTTAAACCAGGCGTGTTTGTGCTTACAGAAAATGCAACGGCATAATCACAATCCTTTTTTGTCATGTTTCTGTATGGAATTACTATAAGCTCATCGGCATATATTGACTGGGTTGTGTGCACCTTTGCTCCTGTAACATAGATGCCTTCTTTATCCTTTTTTGTTATATGCAAATATGAATCAATATCGTCCTGTTCCTCTGGCCTTTTTGACCTGTCACCCTTTGTATCGGTCTGTGCCACCGCCAGTGTTAAATCGTTTTTTATGCATCTTTCATAGAGAGATTCAACATTTTTATAATAATGCGTATTATATTTTTTGTCTATTTTTTGTGATACTATTTTCATTGCAAATATGGCATCTGATCCAATGGCCTGGGAAATATTAAAAATTCCATTGCAATAATTTGTGGTATTGTATATTAATTCCCTGCGGCTTATTAAATCCTCTGTGTTTTCAGGAACCTTAAAATATTTGCTGATTTTCTCGCCGGAATTACCTGTAAATACCCTATCTGGATAATCAAAAAGTTTGGCAGCATGTTTTGCACCAATGCCGAGTACATCATGGGAAACAACATTGTCTATCTTTTTACCCCTGTAATAAACATTTCCTGGATGCAGGGTTTTAAGAAATTCTGATGATGTTCTTACCATAAATAAATATAAATATTAACTCTATATATTTATTGTGATTGTATAATAAATGGGCACGGAATTTTTGTCTGTTTATAAATTAATAATACATCCATA
>NZ_LKBG01000014.1 GCF_001402945.1 Acidiplasma aeolicum | reverse complement strand
AGATAAAAAATAATGGAATATAATTATTTTTTTTTATTTTGGGAATTAAAGATATATAAATTCATAAATTATTCAAGATTTCATAAAAATAATCAGGGATATGAAAAAATTTATATATTTTCATACAATATAATGCCTGATAAAAAATGTTAAATACAAGTAATGCTGAGGTCGATTTAAATGGTCTGGAGGGCCAGACAAAGATCGTAACCCCAACCCTGTATACATGGATATTGAGATTTGCAGTTGGCTGGGATTACTTTGATGGCGGATTAAGAAAGGCAGTCCTTGCACCACAAAAGCTTGCAGTTGGAACCCCTACCTTTGTTCTTAACAAGCTGGTATCATTCCTTCCACATGCAGGATTTTTTAAGGGATTTTTATTATTCGCATTGGAACATCCGGGATTTGCAGCACCGTTTATTACATTCTTCTCATTCGTTGAACTAACTGCAGGTGTACTTTTAATTGTGGGTTTCCTGACAAGGCTCGCGGCATTCGGTGGTGCAATGATGGCAATAGGATTTCAGCCTGCATTCTGGCTTGGCGCAACATGTGAAGATGAATGGCAGATAGGCATACTATTATTTGCTGGTTCACTCACGTTAATGCTAATAGGTGCCGGCAGGGCAATGGGACTTGACTACTTCCTTTACAAGAAATTCGGAGACAGGGGAATATCAAAGAACATACCCATATTGAAATGGATTAAATTATGGTGATAAAAATGAAGCCTGTGAAAAATGATGACAAAAAGGAAAATAAATACTGGCAAACAACAACAGGTAAAATACTGGTGGTAACTCTTGTATTTGCAATAATAGTTGTTGCATTCACGCTTGTAACAGGACAGATAGCATATGGAAATGTCTATGGAAAGCTATTTAATGATTCAAAGGTTCCTGATGTGCAGTTCCAGGGATCACCTTATGCAATGAATAATACATCTGGCTCAATACTGGTGTTTAATGTAACAGATCTTGATGGCCCAAACCAGGCAGCGGTAACTGAGATAATATTAACAAATGTAACAACCGGAAAGAATATAACATTAACATCACAGAATATCAGCATGGATATATACAGGGTTGTTGATGCAAAATACCATTACCATGACAATGTAAAATATAATAAATATAATGGGATATACGTTCCTCTCGGTGATGAGGCAACTATATACATGAACCTGACAACAAGCCTGCACCACAATCTCTCAGGAAAATACAAGGTAACACTGGTTGTACCAACACAGAAGGCAAAATTTGCAACCGCAGATGTAACCTTCTGATTATTTAAATAAATTATTTCTTTTTTTAATTAAATTAATTATAAATTTATCTGTTTTTCCATGCAGGATTAAAAGTTTGTATGCATTATAATATGTTTTTAAATCAAAAAATGTGCATTTTAATTCAATGTTATATGATACCGCTGGAAATAATATGCTTTTATTTTTCTGTGAAATTTCGGTTATATCATTTATTTTTAGGGAAATAAAGGGAACATCAGATATTATATTAAAATCGGCAGACTGGAAGAATAATAGATACCTATCATTAATGCATATTAATGCCTCTACATCATTGTTTTCCATTACCGATTTATTCACATCAAAATTATTATTTTTTATTATTACAAAATACGAATCAGAAAAATTATAGGTATTTTTTAATGATGAAATGCTGTATTTTCTTAAGCCCTTCAATGCACTTGAGTATGATAAATGATTGTATATGCTGAATGGAATTATAAATATCGATGTTATTATAATAAAGTATAATGCAATGTTCAGGATTAATATATAAATGGAGCCGTTCATTAAATAAAAAATAAGGGAGATTATTACCGAGGAAATTAATGATGCTATAAAGAATTTATAGGCTTTAATCATTTCATTAATATATTAATTTTTCAGTATATATTTTTAATGCCGGAACTTTATCAGCTTTAAATCTGGCATAACCTCTTTTTTAATTAATTCGGGAAGTGGTATGCCGGCCTCAAGCGCCCTTTTACATAAATTTACGGTTTCATCATGTGAAATTTCAATATATGTTCCATTTCTCCGGTAAATTACCATATATCCAAGATCATCACAGTCCATGTACTTTTATTTTAACATAAACATTAAGCTTTTTGCAATGCATGCTTCCGGAATTTAATATTTAAAAATAATATTATTTTGTATAATCATAGAATCCCCTTCCAGACTTTCTGCCCATATAACCTGCCCTGATGAGATTTGTCAATGTTTCAGATAAATTAAATCTGTCGCCGTAAACATCCTTAAATGTTTTTAACACATCATAAACAATATCAAGGCCCACATAATCGGCAAGTTCAAATGGCCCCATTGGGAATCCGGCACCATATTTCATTGCAGTATCTATATCCTCCTTTGTGGCTATATTTTCATCATAGACCTTTATGGCCTCATTAATTACCTGCAGCAAAATTCTGTTTACAATAAATCCGGTTTTGTCCCTGGTCATCACCGGCTGCATATTGTTTCTATGGTTTTTCATGCCCTTCAAAAGGTCATAGGCCTGTTTTGCGGCATCATCAGAACCCTGTGTTGATGGCGCGATTTCAACAAGTGGCAGTGTGTATGGCGGATTAAAGAAATGCATTAATATTACCTTTTTCGGATTCTTATAATATGATGCCATCTCTGTAACGCTTAACGATGAGGTATTTGTTGCCATAATGGCATCATCAGATAAATATCCTGAAATCTCCTTAAATATTCCATTTTTAATTTCCTGTTTTTCAAATGCTGCCTCAATGACCAGATCACATTTTGAAAGGTTCTCATATTTATCTGTAATTTTTATTCTTTTTTCCAGATCATTTTTGTCTATTTTATGCGAGAAATAATTATTGATTTTTTCCTTCTGCTCCAGGCTAAGCTTTAATCCCATCCGCTCAATTCTGGATACCTCCCTTTCTGGAAGCCTTTCATAATAGGAATTATAATCATCAACAATTTTTTCTATGTGCTTAAGGCCCCTTGTGGCAAAATCCATATTAACATCCTTTAAAACCACATTAAATTCATTGTATGCAAACACCTCGGCTATGGCAGATCCCATTGCACCTGCTCCTATAATTCCTATATTTTTAAACATTTTAATCAGTAAATTATCATTCATTTATATTAAAAATTTATTGTGTGGCGGATACTTTATTTAAATATATTATGTATACATAATAAACATTAATGAATACTTTTCATCAAGGTTAAATAAAAAGTTGCAATACACATGCATGGATAATGAACTTAAAAGAAATACATTAGGACTTTCAGGATTAATTTTTCAGGGAATGGGACAGCTATCTCCATTATTTACATTTGATGGGATTATAAGCGTGGCTGCCTTCGCACTGGGTGCAAGCCCCCTGGCATTTTTAATAGGCATGGTGGCATCGCTTCTTACAGGAAATACACTGTACCAGTTCTCAAAAAGAACAGCCTCCGCCCGTGGGTATTATGGATATGCATCAATGAGCCTCGGGCATGGCACAGGTTTTTTTACATCATATATTTATATACTTTATCAGATTGCAAATTTGATGTTTGTTTTTTCGTTCTTTATAATGATTTTTAATCCGGCTCTTGAATATATCACCGGAATAAATATTCCATTCTATTTTTCTGTAATAATTATTTCATTATTAATAATGCCATCATTTTATATGGTTTACAGGGGATTAAGGCCATCGTTTAGATCGCAGATAATTTTAAATTCCATTGAGATTGCATTTGTTGTGATAATATCTGTGGAAATCATCATAACATCGCATGATAATTCAATAATACCATTCACTCCCGTGTCAGGATATAAATCATTATTCCTTGGATTTATAACAGGAAGCTTCCTTGCATACACAGGGTATGGATCAATTGTTCCACTTGGCGAGGAGGCAAGGGAGCCCAAAAGGAATATTGGCATTGCAATTCTGGCAATGATACTTATAATTGGCGTCCTCGACCTTTTAATATCATACGCCCTTGTTGTTGGCTTTGGGATAAACAGCATGGATAATTTCAGCAATTTATTAATACCATCATTTATGGTGATACAGAGCCATGCAGGCCGTGTTGTTGATTTAATATTCTTCATTTTGAATATTATAATTATTTATACATTGTTTAATACAATTGCAACATCATTAACAAGAAACATATACGCAATGGCCAGGGATGGATTCCTTCCGGAAAGGTTTTTAAAACTTAACAGCCACAGTGTCCCGCACAATGCGCTTTACCTCACTGCAATCATATTCACTGTTTCTGCATTAATTTCCGGTGCAGTATTTTATCTATATTTTTCATATTCCGGATTTTTAGACGAGTTTATTATGTATGCCACTGTAAGCTCATTATCAACACTTATTATACATTTAATAACAAATACTGGATTGAGCAGGGTAAGAAAATCAATGCTGACCGATGCCGTGCTTCCATCAATTTCATCAATAATCATTCTTGTAGCTTTCTATTATACATTTTCTGATTTTGGATTTCCATTTTTATATTCTGAACTTATACTGCTGATTTATTCAATTTTAATCATAACCATTTATTTCACGAAATTATATGGAAAACATTTGAAAATAGCTGAAAATAACATAAAAATTTAAACTAAATATTTAAGTAGTAAATTTTGATATAATGTTATGGAAATATTCAAAAAGGAGAGGGTGTTTAACACACAGAAGGATTTAAAGGCTGTTGTGCAGGATTTCTCAGATTACCTTACAAATAATAACTGGAAGGTTCAGAGCAATGTGCAGGATAATAAGGCCATATTGCAGGCACAGAAGGCTGGCATTTTAAGGGATATTATTGCAGCCGACAGGGCATTAACATTTACCTTTGAAAAGCAGGATGATGGCATACATGTTCATGTTGGCGTTGGAAAGCTTCTCCAAAATCTTGGGGTAACGGCAATCGAGGCCTTATTTTTATCGGAGATTTTTATTGTTGTTGATGTCCCCGAGATTGCGTGGACAGATCATGTTGAAAAGCAGCTTATGCAGCAGCTTCAGCAGATTGCCCAGTAGATTATAATAAAATTTACTGGCAATATGATTTTTTTAAATTTTAATTAAAAATAAAAAGATGATAATTATATAATTTCATTTTGGAATGATACGGTCAAGATTTTCATTTACCAGCAATTTTTTATCGATTTTACCAACAAGTGTTTTTGGCAGCTCATCCCTGAATTCTATGATTTTTGGCACCTTGTAAACTGCAAGCT
>NZ_LKBG01000013.1 GCF_001402945.1 Acidiplasma aeolicum | reverse complement strand
ATAATATACGAAAAATTTATTAATAATTATATTAACATCATTACCTTTCGTAAAAATCAAAAAATAAAAAATTAAAAAAGTTTTGGTTTTGATATCTGTGCTTTTACATATTTATCCCTAATTTTTATGTAAACTGGTTCATTGCTTTTCATAAAATCTTTATTAATATAGCCCAGGCCAATTCCAGTGTTAAGTATTGGTGATACTGACCCGCTTGTAATGTAACCTATTTCATCATCATTATGATATATTTTAAATCCTGGTCTTGGTATATTCTTATTTTCAAGTATAAATCCTCTGAATATAATTTTAAAATTATTTTTGTTTTCAATTAATTTTTCCCTTCCTATAAATTCATGGTTTAAATTTACAATAAATGATACTGACGCCTCGTAAGGAGTTTTATCCTCATTAAAATCCTGGCCTGATAAAAGCATTCCCTTTTCCATCCTTAATGTATCCCTTGCACCCAGCCCACACGGTCTGCCATCATAATTTTTTATTATATCAAGCAGCTTTTCCCATAATGAAGGTGCAATTTCATTCGGTATTATCAGTTCAACGCCCCTCTCTCCTGTATAACCTGTACCTGAAACCATCATAAAATTTTCATTTAATAACGGATTTAAAAATTGTATATTATTTAATAAAAAATGAAAGTTTTCTGGCATTTCTATTTTCATTTCCCCTAAAACTTCCGGCGTTTTTGGACCCTGAACTGCTATATGTGATATTTCATCAGAATGGTTGATTATTTTAATGCTATAACCTGTGGAATTTTTATTTAACCAGTTTATAATTCTCTCTATATTTGCTGCATTTGGTATTAAAAAGTATTTATCATCCCATAATTTATATATTATTGTATCATCTATCATTTTCCCATCTGTATCCAAAAAAGCGGTGTATGTGCATTCACCAATATTTAAATCTGAAATTTTTGTTGGAAATATATAATCAACAAATTTGTTAGCATCATTTCCCTCTATAATAACATCGCCCATATGTGATACATCAAATATCCCAACGTTTCTTCTTACAGCCATGTGCTCCTCGACTATTTTTGTATATTCAAGAGGCATTTCCCATCCATGAAAATTTGTCATTCTTGCATTTAATTTTAAGTGTTCATTATAAAGTGCTGTTCTTAGGGGTATACCCTTTTTTAGTTCCATCGGAAATGCACCCCCCTCCCCCTTAAACATCTTTTTTGCTGACTATTGTATAAAAAATATGCATTAATCAAACAATACCTCATAATAATGTAATATTAAGGATGGATTTAAACTTTAGATAATTTAAAAAAATTATTTTTTAACTATCTGGGTCTGTTTACCTTTTATTTCCCCAAGCCAGATTGTTAAAAGTCCAAATGCTATTACAGGTGAAACAAAGGAAATTAGGCCAACATCTCCCCAGCCATCATATCTTATTCCCCAAAACAAATAAAAAACTCCACCGATTAAAATTAGTATTATTCCAACGATAATGTATATACCTGTCATATTGAAAATTTTTTCACGATTAACCATTTCATTTTTAATATATAAAAGTTGCATAAAAAGTTTTTGAAATAAAAAGATAAATATAAATGTATCAATGAATCTATATAATCAATGTGAAATTTTATATTGCGATATATTGCAAAATAGAGAAACATAAATTCTTAAAAAAAATTTATATTTAAACGCCATTTTAAGATTAAAATGAATAAAAATATTGCTTTTACATCATTACCTGGATTCACTGCTGCATTGGAGGCAACAATGATTTTGCTTGCAATACCTGAAATATCAAAAGAATTTGGTGTATCATATTCAGAATCAACATTATTAATAATAATATTTGTAATAATAGAAACATTATTTGTTGTTCCCTTTTCATTAATAGCAGATAAATATGGAATTAAAAAAATAATGATAATAGGTTCATTTATAATGCTAATGGCATCAATATTAATTTTTCTTTCAAATAATTTTATTGTAATGCTATTATTAAGGGCTTTTCAGGGACTTGGGGGGTCAATGGTAATACTAACATCATTATCATATGCATCCTTAATGAGCCCTGATGTAAACAGGGGGAAATCAATAGGATTAAACCATACAATAATAAGTCTTGGATATGTTATTGGACTTCCATTAGGCGGCCTGATGGCATCTATAAATTATAAATATCTATTCCTATTTACAGCATTTTTATCATTGTTATCCATTATATTAATAATAAATATAGATGAAATAAGGGGAAAATCCGAAATAGGAAAATCATCATTTTATATTACATTATTATTTTCTGGGTTAATATTATCAATATATTATATTCCATTTATAATTATTGCAGTGATAGGTTTAATATTTTCATTTAAAATTAGATTAAATAAGAAATTTGCATTATCATCATTTTCAGGATTTTTGCATTCAATAACAAGAAATATGCTTGCAGCATATTTTGTATTTTTATTGTATTCATTAAATTACACACCATTAATCATAGGTTTGCTTGTTTTAATATATCCTATATTTTTCACTTTTACATCCTTTGTTTCCGGAAAATTGCATGATAAATACGGATTAAAAATAGCATCTATTGGATTTTTATCAATGAGCTTATTCTCATTATTATTATTTTTTAATTTTATAATTCCTGAAATATTTCTTGGAACTTCCACAGGAATTGCAACAACATCAAATACCGCATATACAATGAATTCCTTAAATAAAAATGACAGAATAACAGGATCAGGAATAAGGTCATTACAGGGAATAGTAACAAATGCAATTGGTCTTGGTATAGGCTCAAAATTGCTGTTAAATCTTAATCATGTTATATTTATAATAATTCTCTTAAATTTAACAGCATTAATAATTACATTAATCCTGTATAAAGCCCATAAAGCGCCGTAGGCCGAAATGAGCCTAAAGGTTTAATACCATTCCAGACAATAAATCATTATGGATGTATATCCCTAGATAGGGGTCTCCGGCCCTATGTATATAAGACTGTATAAAAATACCTGAAAATGAATGAACAAAATAATGGTTTATCGATTAGATAAAGATTGCGGACATAAAGCTAAGGCCATAAAATTGCTTTTCCCTGAAAATCCCGGACTAGAGGAATAATAGCGTCATCCAGTTTCCAGATGTGAGCATACCTATACATAAATTCTGATTTATATTTATCATATATAATACCCATCTATTGATTTATAATTTTTAATATTATACACAATATTATCTGAAATATTTTTATCAGTGCTTTTACGGATCATATTGTGTTTATATTATTTTTTATTTCCATTGAGACTGTGCTCAATGCTTTAGATATAATGTTAATGATCATCCTATTTTTATATAAATTTCATGTAATTATGATAATTTTATTTACTGCAATTTATGGTCACGGGTTTTATCATTATTTAATCTTTATATTTTATGTCATATATGACATAAAAATTATGTAAAATCATGTCTTATATAATATAATGCTTACAGATGAAGAGTATATCAATTGATGTTGGATGGTGATTCTTAAACAAAAATTTTTCCATTTCACGATATATTTATTATCAACCTCTTATAATAATATTTTTTTAAAAACCTCTGTAATATTTCCTTTATCTATTTTTGTTAATAAATTTTAATTTAATTAACGGGTCTTCAATATAATATTTATTTTCAGATTTTTTTATAAATCCATATTTTAGAAGCTTTGTTATGTGATTGTTTAAAATCGTTGAGGATATGTAACCAGTTTTTGTTGTAACATATGCTTTTATTGCAGACCAGTTGTTTAATCCTGCTGCTATTGACTCCATTATAGCCATATACCTGTCCTTAGAATTATTGATTAATTTATTTATCTCGCTATCTATTAACCTTTTGCTATATTCTATGACATTATTTATTGAATCGTAATTATTTAATTTTCGAATAGCCCGGTTATATCCGTAGTATGTCAGCCATCCCGCGATTCCGTCCAGAATATCTATGGCAGAATTTATATCATTGTCATTTACGTTTATTTTAGCCTCTTCAAAGCCGGATTTTAAGAAATTGTAGGACGTTTCATTATCGAAATGCCCAATTTTAATTTCATTTATCATTCTTCCAAATAGCGGACTTTCAGTATTATCTATATCAATAAACTCCTCTAAAATTCCAATTTCACTTCCTGTTATTATTATATGTATATTTTTCAAATTATCATATGCCCATGCCAGTATATTGTTATATCTTTTTCCACTGTATTTTAGATACTGTGCCTCATCTATAGCCAGGATGAATACATCATTATTCTTTTCTGAGATTTCATTAATTACCTCAAGAATATTATTTAATTGATATTTTTTGGATGCGTCTATATCTATTTTTAAATGATTTATTTCAATACCATTTATTTTGGATAAAATATCAGAAATCAAAAATCTCAGTTTTTGAGAAATCCCTATATCCTTTTTTAATTCATGCAATATTTTTAAAGATATTTCATTTTCTCTGATAGTTCCGGATTCGTTGAATAATTCCCTTATATCTATTATTATGTATGGTATTTCAAGAGAATTTAATACACTTTTTAACAGGCTAGTTTTTCCTGTTCTTCTAATTCCGTATATTACTGTTAACGGTTCTGTAACACATCTTTTTAGTAATAATATTTCCTTTTCTCTACCGAAAAGGTCTTTAATATTATCTTTTGGTTTTATGTTAAATAGCATTAGTAATACCCCCTATTATTAAGTAATACTCCCTATTATTTAAAGTTCATTAAAATGTATTAAATTATTTTTATCTAAATATAGTGAGAATCGGAGGCGGTTGTTATGCAACTTGACCCTTGAGGCCGTTAGTAAGAATAGCCGCCCTTCGACTCGATTTCATACCTTATAATTATAAGGTGAATAGGAGTTTGTCGAGTCTTCGATTCTGAATCTCACAGAATCATTAGAGGTGATTAAATGGTTATAGGCTTGGATGTACATAAACGTTCCGTATATGCTACGGTAATGGAGGATAATGGTACTATTATTTCCCAGAAAAATATGGAAAATAATATGGAGATAGTTAATGAGTTTTTATCAGTTTATAAGGATCATGATATTGTAATAGAATCATCAACATCCGGTAAGTATCTTTCCAGGGAATTATTAAAACTAAACTATAAGATACATCTGATTAATCCTGCAAAGGTTCCTGAAATATATAATAATTACAAGAAGACAGACTTGGGAATAAAAAATAATAGAATAGATGCAATATATGCACGTGTATCATCCAATAATAAGAATGATTTATATAATCAAATAAACAGATTAAAATCATTATACCCAA
>NZ_LKBG01000012.1 GCF_001402945.1 Acidiplasma aeolicum | reverse complement strand
TCTAATTTATAAAATCTCTAAAATTGAAAAATATTATATACAGATATGTAATTACTAATAGTAGCACAAAACCAATCTCAAACGGATAGATGGATAATATGCATGAAAATGCATTTGGATGAAATCTATTTTCCAGGGTTGGCAGAGATGAAGTTCCCATTTGAATAATGGGTTCCGATATGTAAGGCAAAGCCGCTAATTTCTTTAACAATAAAAGTGGAGGTAGGATTAACTCCGGTTGATCCTGCCGGCGGCCACTGCTATCAAGTTCCGACTAAGCCATGCGAGTCAAGGTATCGTAAGATGCCGGCATACTGCTCAGTAACACGTGGATAATTTACCCTTGGGAAAGGGATAACCTCGGAAAACTGAGGCTAATACCTTATAGTTGCTTAAAACTGGAAGGTTTAGGCAATGAAAGTTTCGACGCCCAAGGATAAGTCTGCGGCCTATCAGGTAGTAGGTGGTGTAACGGACCACCTAGCCTTAGACGGGTACGGGCCCTGGGAGGGGTAGCCCGGAGATGGACTCTGAGACATAAGTCCAGGCCCTACGGGGCGCAGCAGGCGCGAAAACTGTGCAATGCGCGAAAGCGCGACACGGGGAGCTTGAGTGTCTTGGCATAGCCAAGACTTTTCTTATACCTAAAAAGTATAAGGAATAAGTGCTGGGTAAGACGGGTGCCAGCCGCCGCGGTAACACCCGCAGCACAAGTGGTGGTCACTTTTATTGAGCCTAAAGCGTTCGTAGCCGGTTTTGTAAATCTTCAGGTAAATCCTGAAGCCTAACTTCAGAAGGCCTGAAGAGACTGCAAAACTTGAGATCGGGTGAGGTTAAACGTACTTTCAGGGTAGGGGTAAAATCCTGTAATCCTGGAAGGACGACCGGTGGCGAAGGCGTTTAACTAGAACGAATCTGACGGTGAGGAACGAAGGCTAGGGTAGCAAACCGGATTAGATACCCGGGTAGTCCTAGCTGTAAACACTGCCCACTTGATGTTGCTTTTCCGTTGAGGGAAGGCAGTGTCGGAGCGAAGGTGTTAAGTGGGCCGCTTGGGAAGTATGGTCGCAAGACTGAAACTTAAAGGAATTGGCGGGGGAGCACCGCAACGGGAGGAATGTGCGGTTTAATTGGATTCAACGCCGGAAAACTCACCGGGAACGACCTGTGGATGAGAGTCAACCTGACGAGTTTACTCGATAGCAGGAGAGGTGGTGCATGGCCGTCGTCAGCTCGTACCGTAGGGCGTTCACTTAAGTGTGATAACGAGCGAGACCCACATCTCTAATTGCTAATGTATATGCGAATATACATGCACTTTAGAGAGACCGCCATCGCTAAGATGGAGGAAGGAGCGGTCGACGGCAGGTCAGTACGCCCCGAATTTCCCGGGCTACACGCGCATTACAAAGAACGGGACAATGCGTTGCAACCTCGAAAGGGGAAGCTAATCGCGAAACCCGTCCATAGTTAGGATTGAGGGCTGTAACTCGCCCTCATGAATCTGGATTCCGTAGTAATCGCGGGTCAACAACCCGCGGTGAACATGCCCCTGCTCCTTGCACACACCGCCCGTCAAACCATCCGAGTTGGTGTTGGATGAGGCTTAATTCGAGAGGGTTAAGTCAAATCTGATGTCGGTGAGGAGGGTTAAGTCGTAACAAGGTATCCGTAGGGGAACCTGCGGATGGATCACCTCCATGAAAAGGCAGCTTTGCCTTACACTACTTTTTTTATTTTTTAATTTTTGTTATGCTTTAATGTTTTTATAAAGAATTTTAATACAATTTAGAAAAGATTTTATTTTATGTTTGTCTTATCAATATGATGGATAAAACTACCCAGGACAAAAAGACCGTTGAGGACAGGCTAATCGAGCAGCAGGAGAAAATAGAGAGAAGATTTCAGGGAATAGGCAAGGGAAAATATTCAAGGATTTTAAAAATGGCCAAAAAACCAACAGGTGAGGAATACACTAAAATATCCCTTATAGCAGGTGTTGGAATTATTCTTTTAGGATTAATAGGTTTTATTATATATTATATAATGCAGATAGTGTTTTAGGTGAGTTTTAATGGAACAGGAATTTGAATGGCTGGAATCAAATATTGGTGATGAAATAAATGCGGGATGCAATAAGAAAATTAAGAAGAGGGAGGAAAAGGATACTGATAGCAGTTTAATACCATTAAATTTAACTGTTAAAAACATTCAGAATGTAAAAAGAAAGTTTAATGTAAATATAAAATGCAGCTTCAATCAGAAAGATCCATTAATAGAATGGAAGATTAAATTAAAAAATGATTATAATTTGTCCCCAAAGGATAATAAAGAAATAAATGAGGATTTTGATATAGAGGGAAATAAAAGCCGCGACCTGAATTTAGAGATAGATACCCCAAGAGGGGGGTATATGAATGACTCACTCACAGTAAATCTAACAATAAATTCAGAGGATGGCATAAATAAGTATAATAAAATATTTAAGGTAATTTTAAGACCGGTAATAATAATAGCAAAATGTACAATAGGCAAGGAACTTGATATTGCCATAGACCTTTCAAATCATGGGGAGAAGGACAGGGACGATAGAAAAAAGAGCAACCCAAATGCTGAAAATGAAATAATGGCAATAATGTCTCCATATGAAATAAAGGGATACTTCTTTATCGAAACCATGCATGTGGACCGCGTTGAGCTTCTGGCAAGGCAGATAAGGGGATTTAAGGGTCTGGTTTCCGGTGAAATAGATATATCAGAGATAGAAAAATACCTTACACCAAAGCCAGCGGTTACGGGCCTTGAAATGGGGGCCCTTGTGGAGATTGTTGAGGGGCCATTCAAGGGCGAAAGGGCAAAGATAACATCAATAGATGCCGCCAGGGAGGAGGTAACAGTCCAGTTAATAGAATCCATGGTACCAATACCGGTAACGGTAAAGGCTGAGGCCATTAGAAATCTTGATAAGGCATGAAAATTAAAAGTAATTCAGCAGATAGTGAAAGAAAATTTATTGATAATATAAAAAAATTTTTTGAAGACCCACTTGTTATACTTCCTGAATGCACCGATAGCTGCATGTTCTGCCCGGTAAAATCTTATAAAAAAAAGATTGAGGCCATGATGCAGAACAAAAATTTTGGAAAATATTTTAATTCCGCAGACCAGCTGCTCAGTGCCATATCAGAATCCTATAAAATACTGGAAAATGAGAGGGTTCCATTAACCGGAATAATAAAAACGAATTATGGGTCTGTATCATTCTGCAAAAGGGGAAATTCCGATGAGTATATATTATCAGGGGTTCAAAATTACAACAATACTGTTTACAGGCTGCTTGCATTTAAAAATGTTATAAAAAACAAAAAATTAAACATTTATTCCTCCTCCAATTTTTTTCAGGCAACATGTAAAAACATGATTAATATAGAAACCCTTAAGGATATATTAAATGATGAAAAACTTCAATATAAAATAGAAAATGGTGATGTTATATTTGGGACCTCCGGAAATAAAATGGAGTTCAATTTGTTTAACATAAAAATTATTATTTATGAGGATTTTCAGCAGAACATACCATATTTATTATTTAAACACATTGCAATGTACGATTACAATCTTGATATTAAAACTGATTTTCTTGAATTCATCGATGATGATAAAGGTACAGTTTTTGAGTATATAAATAATAACATAGATGGCAGAACGTTCTTTTCAAAAATAAAAAAATTCAAGATTAATTATGTAAAAAATAATGCACTCTTTGTAATAGATAATAAAAATTATGGTGTTGAGGATTTTGTAAAAATATTAAATTTTGACCCAAAAATTTCAGATTTTATCAAGGATAAATTAAGGGAATCAAAAACAGGATTTTATCTGGAAAACGCTAACCAGAGGAAAATATTTGAATTTCTATTTCCCCGATATAAAAATGAAATAATTAAACTGATGTATGGTTTAAATGATGATGAAATAAAAAAACTAAAAGGTGGTCCACTTGAGATAATGAATATGGCTGCAGATATTAAAAACAGGAAAAATGTGGAAAATAAAATAGTAAAGCCCTGGTCTGAAAATTCTGGATTTTTAATAGGGCTGATTACAGAATATTTTAGCCACGGTGAGGAGGCGGGGATAGTGTATGGCCAGAGGGGATCAGTGGATAGCCCAATAAAAAAGGGGATATACTCTGCATTTCTTTCTGTTCTTGGAAAGAATGAGGGGTGGCGTTTCTCTGACAGTGAGGAAAAACTTGGAGAGCTAATATACCCATATATGAAGAACATAATAAATGGCACTGAGATTAACAAAGAGTTAAATAAATTAAAAGCCATAATTGATTAATTATGTCTAAACATGTAATATCAAAAAAAGATTATAAAGAATTAAGGGACAAGATGGCAGCAAAGGGCATGGACATATCAGGACTTGAAAATATTGAGGTTGAGGAAAAAAAGAAGGATAAAATATATTATTATATGGGCAGACCTGTGATAGTCAATGATATGCCAACAATATACCTTATTAATTACATTAAGCCAAAGGACAGGGTGGTGGTTATAGATTCAGGGGCAGAACCCCATATAAATAATGGTTCAAACCTATTCGCACCCGGCATTATAGATATGGATATTAATATTAAAAAAGGGGATACAGTTTATATAAAAAGCAGTAAGGGTTATTATATTGCACTGGGAATTGCAATGGATGATGGTGAAAATATAATGAGGAATAAAAAGGGAGAGGCTGTTAAAATAATACATTATATGAATGATCAGATCATGAAATTATTTTAAAAAAATACAAAAATATTATTAATTTATTAATTATATATAATCATGGAATTATTAAATGTTGGCGATACTGCACCGGATTTTGAGGCCACAGATCAGGATGGGAACAGGGTAAAATTGAGCGATTTTGCCGATAAGACGGTGGTTCTTTATTTTTATCCAAAGGATAACACCCCAGGATGCACCGTGGAGGCAAAGAATTTCAGAGATAATATAGACCTTTTTAATGAAAATGGCGTGACGGTTCTTGGTGTCAGCGTCGATTCACCAGAATCGCATAAAAGGTTTCAGGAAAAGCAAGGATTAAATTTTACACTTGTTTCAGATAAGGAAAAGAAAATAGTTAAGGATTACGGAGTTCTTGGGCTGTCAACCGCAAAGCGTGTGACCTATATAATAAATAAGGGAAAAATAGTATATGTATTTCCAAAGGTTACACCAAAGGACCATGCAAAAGAGGTTTATGATAAACTCAAAGAATTGAATCTAATATAATTTTTATATTTGTTATATTTAATCGGAAATAAAATTATTTTTTATATCAGCATCCATTATTGTTACCCCAATGGAGGAAATCAGCCATATTATTGATATAAGCAGTAAAAATGAGTTAAACCTTATAAGAGAGTAAATTAAAATTGCAAGTGGTATAATATATTTTATTAATAACCAAAAAAAATTATTTAAATTCATATTAATTCATTTATATATTTATCCAAACAGAGAGCTTAGTCCAGCCATTGCATCTGATTCTGCTTCCTCTTTCTTTTCTTCCTTCTTTTTCTCCTCTTTCTTCTCTTCCTTCTTCTCAGATGCTGCCGGTGCAGGTGCTGCTGCGGCTACTGGAGCTGCTGCTGCATTTTTAAGAACCTCATCTATATTCACATTTTTCATGCTTTCAAGAAGAGATTTTAATCTTGCCTCATCAGCAGTAACTCCTGCGCCTTCGAGTACCTTCTTCAAGTTCTCCTCATCTATTTCTTTTCCAGCTGTGTGGAGTAACAATGCTCCATATATATATTCCATTCAAACTACCTCCTTATCCAAATAAAGCTCCGAGTCCTGAAGCTGCATCATCTTCAGATTTTTCCTCCTTGCTTTCTTCTTTCTTTTCTTCCTTTTTATCCTCTATGTTTTCATTATTTAAATCTTTATTTGTTAACGCATTAATTGCGCCAGCATTTATTGCAGCCTTCCTTATAAAGATTTCAATGTTCTTTTCGTCCACAAAGTTTGTGGTTAATGCAAGTTCCTGTGCCTCCAGATATGCCTTTGAAATAAATTCTTTAACAGTTTCCGGTACGAGATATTTAATTTCCATTGCAATATTTTTTGCACCGAAGAATGCCTTTGAAAGATCTGCCATTATGCTCTCAACGGTAATTGATAGCACATCCCTTGTGAATATAATGCCATCCTCATATGCAGAGAGAAGGTCAAGTCCAACTGTAACAGGGAGTATTTCAAGTTTTTCAAGTATCTGTGCCTTATCCTTTGTTATGACCTCTCCCTTCTTTACGAGTTTTACCTCACTTTTTATTACAATCTTACCCTTTTCAATACCTGCTGGTATACCTGCCTTCTGAAATACAGTTATCATTGGGCCTGGTGGAAAATTTGTTTCCTTTGGCTCTATTATTATATCATCCTCTGCTATTTCACCGCCTCTGGCTGCTGCCTTTGTTCTTTTTGATTCTAGTATGTCATATATTGATTTTGGTGTTTCCTTTGTTGTTAAAAGTGCAACCTGTCCGTTGGCAAATTCTGCCATGTTCCCTATGCTTTTTTTATTGCTATTTTTAAAGGCCCTCTGCAGGAGCCTTGCACGCATGACCTTAATATGTGCATCTGACCTCAGATCGTTTCTGATCTTCTGGAATTCCTTGTTTCTTAAGCCCTTTATGCTAACAACAGCTGCAACCGGGCTGTTGTTTATTTCGTTGGTAATCGAATCTACCAATTCAACCTTCCATTTTGCTGGCTCGCTCATTCTATATCACCCAAATCTATGTTTACAGCCTTGCCCATGGTAGATTTTATGTACACAGACGCAAGATTGCTTTTTCCCTTCTCAAGATGTGATATAACCCTTTTAACAACTGCATTCAAATTCTGGGAAATCACATCGTCTGGCATATCCTTAACGCCTATGGGAACATGGAAAGTCCTTTTGTCCCTGCTGCGCGCCCTTACACTTTTTTTAAGATTTTCTATCAACTGTGTTGGGTCCTGGCCTGGAGGCACGGGTTTTGGCATCTTACCCCTGGGTCCCAGTATTATACCAAGACTTTTACCAATAGACCCCATCATTGTAGATTCAGCCACAAAGAAGTCTATTTTATTTACAAGCTTTTTAAATGCCTTTTTATCGTCTATAAAATTATTTAAATCCTCAAGACTGTATTTATAATCGGCATTTTGTGCCTTTAGCCTCATTTCATCACTGGCTATGAGCGCAACCTTAATATCCTTGCCACGACCCCCGGGAAGTATTATTTCCTCATTGATTCTGTTTTTGGGGTCCGACATATCAACATCCTTTAGATTAAAGGCAAGCTCAAGGCTTTCCTTAAATTTTCTTTCCTTTCCCTGTTTTGCTTCCTGTATGCTTTTAATTACTCCACCGGCCATTATTATTCACCTATTTCTATTTCGCCGTTCTTTATTTTTTTCTGTATCTCTTTTGGGCTCTGCCCCTCCACTGTTATTCCAAGGGAAACAGCAGTTCCCAAAACCTCCAGAACAGCTCCTTTCATATTGTATGAAAGTAATGATGGTTTCTTGGCCTTTGCAACATTTTTTATCTGTTCAAGTGTCGCATTGCCAGCTATTTTTTCCTTTACATTTCCTGATCCCTTTTCTATTCCTACCTCCTTCTTTAGGAGGGCGGATGTTGGGGGCACACCCACTATTATCTCATATTTTTTTGTGGCGGGGTCTATAACATTTACGGTTACAGGCACCTGCATCCCCGCGAAGGATTTTGTCTTCTCGTTTATATCCTTAACAACCTGTCCGAGATTGAGCCCAAGAGGTCCAAGGGCCGGACCAAGAGGCGGGCCAGTTGTGGCTTTACCTCCCTCAACCATTGTTTTAACAGCAACCATATGTTACACCTTTTGATTATACCATATTATAAACATATTTTTAATATTTTTCTTTTTTAAAATGTTTAACAATTATAAAAATTACATAATAGTTTTTGAAAATTTATGCTCCTATAAAAAATAACTTATATTTATATATTATACAATACAGATGAATGTAAATATAGTTGATGGGCGAAAAGAAAAAATTTTTGACGGTTCAACAAAAGTTCTGATAGATATTTTTAGATCTACAACGACAATTCCATTAATTTTATACCGTGGTGCAAAATATGTAATTCCGGTAAGAACCATAACAGAGACAAGAAAATTAAAAAATAAGAATCAGGATTATATTACCAGTGGGGAAAGATTTGGATTAAAAATACCCGGGTTTAATTTTGAAAATTCACCATACTCCATTATGAATGCTGACCTTTCTGGAAAAATAGTCTTATTTACATCAACAAACGGTATTAAGGTGCTATTCAAGCTTATCAAATATCCTGGAGATATATATATTTCTTCATTTATAAATTTAACGGCAACCTATAATGCCATTAAAGATAATGAAAATATTTCCCTTGTGGTATCTAACAGACCGGATGGTAAATCTGATGAGGATTATATTTATGCAGAAATGCTTAAAAGCAGGCTTGAGGGAAATGAGGTAAATATTGATGATTATATAAATAAAATTATAAACAGTCATGGAGCAAAAAGATTAAAGATTATGGGTGCGGGTCATGATATAGACTATTCAATAAAGGTTGATATGTATAATTATCCTGTTATATACAGGGATGGCAAAATAATTACAAAAAACTAAATCTCAATCACACTTGATTCAATGAATTTTTTATGCCTTTCGCTGGCAAGTATTTCAAGAAGTTTCCTTGCCCAAAATAACTTTTTTTTCTTAAATGCTATGGAATTTTCGTCATAGTATGGCTTTATGGTAACCTCTTTGAAACAGAATCCAATCAATATTATACTGGAAGCATTAAGATACTTTGCAAGAAATGCTGACCTGTCCCCATCAGTAAATCCAAAATAATTTTTTATGTTTTTTATGGGTATGTTCTGTGTGGTTCCCATTGCCCTTGGGAATTTCGATGAATACTTGAGTATTTTATTAATATTATCCCCATGAGCATGTATTATTAAATCAGTACCATTTTTATAATAATTATGAATTAAATTAATGTCACCATCCAGGTCTGTAACAATTATATCGGGCTTAATTGATGCATATTCATGGAATCTTGTTACTGCTGAATCGGCAACAATAACCACACCGCCAGATATTGAATTTAATCCATCAGGCATGTTTTTTCCATTTCCTACTATAAAGAAATTTTTACCATGGTATTTTTTTAAAAAATTTTCATTGCTGTTAATATAATTTGAAAGAATAAATGATGATATTAAATCTTCATTGCGGTTTATCCCCAATGAGTCTGTTATATCCTCATATATTTTTAACCATTGTATTAAATTCATTTTACACCAAATAATGATTTTTGCTTTGATTTTATTGTTGAACGGTACTTATGTATTACTGCTGTGACGAGGGCCATAATAATCCCGGCTATCAGATAGACAAAGTAGATCATAAAAGATGAAAATTTTATAAAGCCCACAACATATCTTATATAATTTATCATTCCGTAGGTAATTAACTCTAGGGCTATTGAAAATGATACGCCGTACCATATTTTTGAGAGCCTTCCAGCCTTGCTAATAAATGATATATCAAAGGCCTCAAATAATGATCTTGATAGGTAAGACCCGTAAACCCACCATGAAATTATTGCCAGAAAAACCAGAATTTTATTTAACAATGGTACTGTTTTAAGTGTCTGCTCATATGTATATGCAATGCCTATAATTATTATAAAGAAGGACACCACATATGATAGCATGGATATCTTTGTTTCTTCTGAATATTCCTTTAAAGCGCTTAATACTGTTACAATTTTTGGCCTTATATCCGCATCCTTTAAAATAAAATAGGAACCTATAACTATTGTAACAAGCATAATTGCACCGCTTGATGGTATAATAACATATGACCTGCTTATTATCATGGAATATACAGTAAATATTAGCAGTGCAATACCATAGCTGAGTAAAAGCAGACCAACAGGCACGGTGAACTTCCTTGAAACTTTTTTATCCTTAAAGGCTTTAACAATATAATAATATGTGGATTCAATATTTTCATTATGCCTTACTATAATATGCTTAACATACCTTATCTTAATTCGTGATGCTATTATTGGTGTTATATAATCATCCTCGGCACCGTCAGAAATGAGGATTAAATCATCATAATGTTCCATGTTTAATACCTCATCAAGCTGAAGGCTCAGAATCTCATCTGATTTTTCCCCAACGTCACTATCACCGGTGATTAGTGCTATTTCCACATTTTCTCCCTTATCCTTTAATTCCTGGTAATGTTTTAGTGCACCAAAAAGTGCGTTTGAATCAGAATCTTCGGGGTCCTTTGTTATCAGGGCAGTGGCTGCCCTGTAACAGTTATTATATCCAATAATCGGTCCGGTAATACCGGCCTTCATACCGTAATCGTTATCCCGGTCGATGTTTAAAATTAATGTCTTCATAGGTGCATATTAATAAAGAGATAAAACTATTTAAATATTTATTTATAAAAATAAAATACAAAAATTTATTTTGTTATAAAATACCCGGCACTTTTTTGCCTTGCAACCCTTTTTACATATTTTTTATCCATTAATTCCTGCAATGATGCAGTTATCATTGATTTGCCCAGACCTGCAGCCTTCATAATATCGTCTGCTGTCTTTAATTTGCTTTCTGAAACCGCGCCAATTTTTTTCATGGCATCATAAACTTTCTGTGCATTAGGTGATAGATCATCCATGATTATCAGGGGGATATATTTAAGGTAAATATATAAACATTATTATAAAGCAATATTATTTTATTTTTAAATAAAAAATCTATAATACAATAATAATATTATGAACCATGATAAATTTCCTTATGATTGCCTCAGGAAGCAGGGGCAATTCAACATTAATATGGGATGAGGATGATTTAATAATAATTGATGCGGGTATTAGCCTGAGAAAATTCAGGACCAAAACTGCATCATTTAATTTTGATGATCTGGAAAAATCTATATTTATCAGCCATGAGCATTCCGACCATGCCTCAGGGGCCAAAACCATTTCTAAAAATATAGGTGCAGATATATATTCCAGGCCTGGAACACTTGAAAGATTGAATATATCCGGCTTTAAAATAAATGATGAAACTGCAATTGGAAATTTTTCAGTAATACCTGTAAGTGTAAGCCATGATGCCATTGACCCTGTGGTTTATATAATTAAAAATAGAAACATTAAAATGGCTGTTGTATCTGACCTTGGCAGGGTTTCAGATGATTTATTATACTGCATAAAAAATTCTGATATACTTGCCCTTGAATCAAATTATGATTACAATATGTTAATCAACGGTAAGTATTCGGAGCCATTAAAAAGAAGAATTTTAAGTGAGTACGGCCATTTATCCAATGAACAGAGTGCCGATGCCCTGTTCGAATCAGCCTCAGAAAATACACATATAATACTTACACATCTTAGTGAGAATAATAATACACCAGATATAGCCCTATCATATGCCAAGTCATATCTAGGCAACCGTGGAAAAAAATATAGAACAATAGAGTGTGCATCTCAGGAAAATGGTAGCTCTATTTATACATTTTAATACTAAAATTTTTGTAGTAAAACCTAATGTAGTCATATGCAAAACTATGAGTTGATAATAATTGGTGCCGGTCCTATTGGTCTTTACTCAACATTCCTGGCCGGCCTGAGGGATATAAAGAGCCTTACACTTGAAGCGCTTGATTACAGTGGCGGACAGATACCAGAGCTTTACCCAGAGAAAACAGTTTATGATGTTCAGGGAATACCAAGAATAAACGCAATGGAATTAAGGGATAAGATGGAGGAACAGGCAAGAATGTTTGGCAATGAGATTTTATTTAATTCCAAGGTTACAGATATAATAAAAACTGATAATGGGTTCAATGTGGAGGTTAATGGTGAAAAATTGTATTCATCACGTGCTGTATTAATATGTACCGGCATGGGAGATTTCACACCAAGGAAAATAGGGTGCCCGGGAGAGGATGATTATCTTAACAAAGGCTTAAGTTATACTGTTAAGGACATAGAAAAATTTAAGGATACCGTTGTTGGAGTGGTGGGAGGTGGTGATGCTGCCATTGATTATGCAAACGAACTTGCGGAGGTGGCTTCCAGGGTTTATGTAATACATCATAGTGAAAAATTCAGGGCTGCAGAGAAGACCCTTGAAAATGCAAGAAAAAACCAGAAAATTGAATTCATAATGAATACCAGCGTTTCAAAGATTTCGGGGAATTCCGTGCTTGAAAATGTTACACTGCATAATGTAAATGATAATACAGACAAAATATTAAAACTGGACAGGCTGGTCATAGCGATAGGCCATGTGGGCAAGGCAAACCTATTTAAATCAATAAATCTTGAGACAAGCCCAAATAAAAGAAACATTATGGTGAATAATAGATTTGAAACAAATATTCCAGGAATATATGCTGTTGGTGACGTTGCCTCCATAGCCGGGGAGCCAATACACCCATTGATTGCAGTTGAGGGCGGGGATGCATACATGGCCATTAATATAATAAAGAAGTATCTTAACCCTGAGGCATCAATCTTTGGTGGGCACAGCTCAAGCCTTAACTTATAAAAATTTAATTCAATGCATTATTTATTATATTTTATTTGTTTCAAAGTTATACAGATAACTTGATTTATAAATAAGGCATATACCATGATTGGTGTTTTTATGGATAAGGAGGAGGCATTTAAACAGTTAAAGCGGATGAATGCGAAAAAAATTTTATTACAGATTCCAGACGGCCTTAAACCACAGGCATTTGACATTTTTAATTATTTTGCTTCAGATTTTAATGTAATAGTAAGCTCATCATCATTTTACGGTGCATGTGATATTGGGAATAGGGAGATTTATGAAGGTGTTGACTGCATTGTTCAGCTAGGCCACACAGAGATACCAAATATAAATTATCCACTGCCTGTTATTTTCATAGAATATTATTACAATACCATTGAAATAGATGATTCCACCTTTGATGTTCTTAAATCTGATGGCATAAATAAAATTGGTCTTTTATCATCTGTTCAGTACTACAATGAAATGCTTTATATAAAGGATAGATTGGAAAGAAACGGATTCAGTGTTTACGTTGGGAAAAACGATGGGAGGCTAAAATATCCTGGGCAGGTTCTTGGATGCAATTTTAGCACTGCACATTCTGTATCTCTATATGTTGATGCATTTCTCCTAATAAGCACCGGACTTTTCCATGGCATAGGTGTGCAGTTATCTTCAGATGACAGGGATGTTTATATCCTTGATTTAAATGATAAAAAGATACATAATATAAGGCATGATACTGATATTTTTCTTAAAAAACGTTATGCAAGAATGGAAAGGGCATTGAATGCCAAGAGATTCTGTGTTGTTGTCGATACCAAGATTGGACAGTACAGAATGAAAATTGCAAATGAAATTTATGAAAAATTAAAGGCGCTTAATAAAAATGTTATAATGACAAGCGCAGATAATATTAATCCTGCCGATTTTGAAAATTTCATGTGTGATGCCATTATTTTCACAGGATGCCCAAGGGTGCCAATAGACGATGAGGAAAAGTTTAAAATGCCTGTGCTTACGCCCACTGAATTTGATTTAATTTTTGGATTTAAAAAAAGTAAAAGGTATGTGATGGACGAAATAGTCTCTGTGGATAAACAGGAGGAAAATAAAAATACTGAAACTAAAGGCATTAATGCATAATAATCTATTCTGCATCTCCAATAAGATAGTTATTTCCAAATGAAACTATTTTGCATTTTACGTTTTCATACTTTCTGTAGCTTCCACTTAGCACCACAGGACGGTAGTTTAGATCCCTGCCTATGGATGTGCCATTTTTCCCTGTCTCGGTTATAAGGACATTCTCCTCACGGCCAATGAATCTTTCAAATTTTTTTGATATTATGTCCTCATGGAGCTTTATTAACTGGTTTGACCATGATTTAAGTGTATTTGAATTTAATGGCTGCTTATCAAAATCTTTTGTGTATGGTCTTGGGGAGAACCTTGTAACGTTTATTATATCAGGTTTAAGATCCTGTATGAATTTATATGTTCTTTCAAAGCTTTCTTCAGAATCCTTATAATATCCAAGTATTATATCTGTTGATAACACCATATCCGGAAAAGATTTTTTAAATTCGTTGAAAACCCTGGAGGCCTCCTCAATGGTATACTCACGGTTCATGGCTGAAAGAACATTATTGTCAGCACTCTGAACTGGCAGGTGAAGGAATTTAAATACCTTATCATTTTGATATGATTTTATTAATTTTTCAAGTATGTCATGTGTGTTTCTTGGCTCCATCATTCCCACACGCAGTTTAAATTTACGGTTTATGGAAACTATACTGTTTATAAGGTCGGCAAGATCAATGCCAAGATCCTTCCCATATGCCGCGGTATCAAGAGATGATATTCTTATTTCCTGTATACCGCGATCCAGTTCCATTTCTATTTGGCGTACAATCTTTTCTGGAGGTCTTGATAGCAATTTTCCACGGGCTATATGAGAAATACAGAAATTACAGCTTCCTGTACACCCCTGGTTTATTGGTATACCATCATAAACCCCGGAATTTATTACAATATCATCCAGAGACCCACGGTAGAAATCCCTGAACTCATGGGGTTTAATGACCTCAATATTCTCTCCCTCAAGAGTGTTTCCGTTAACTGTGCTAAGGCATCCAAGAACCTTCACTCTTTTGGATTTTGAGGATAGATCGGCTATTCTCCTGATCATCTTATCCTCTGTGTGCTTTATTACAACACAGGTGCCTATTATGCTAAGATCAGCCTTATTCGGATCAGAAACCAGTGTGTTATTTTTATCCATAAGCAGCTTATTTAAATATAATGATGATTCGGATTTTTCAAGAGTGCATCCATATGATTCAAAATATATTTTCATAATGGTCATATATGGCAAATTAATTAATAATGATTTTTATGAATTTACATTAACAAATAAAAATTTTTTTCTACTATATAAAGCAATATGGTGATATATTAGTATAGTTTAACATTATTTTTCGATAATAAAAAGTAAAATTAGTTCATAAAAAAATAAAAAAAGTTATATATCGAATTAAAATACAAAAATATGACAGAAGAAAAAAATATAGATAAAAATGACGGTAAAAATTATGAGTGTGATTTATCCATAAGATGGAGCAAAATTGACGCATCAATACTGCCTTTTGACGAGCTGGATAAGGAAATTATGTGTTTTTTGAGATATAATGCAAGAATGTCAAATGCTGAAATAGCCAAAATGCTTAATACCAGTGAGGCTACTGTAAGACGCAGGATTAATGAGCTTGTAAGAAAAAAAATTATTACCGGTTTCTCTGCACTTGTTGACCTGCATTCCATAGAAAATAGCATAAAGGTATGTATAAGAATAGATACAGAGGCAGAAAAACTTGATGAAATTGCAGAGGATATAGCAAATGAACCTGATGTGCTTTCCCTTTACAGAAGGAGGGGGCAGAATCAGCTGCTTCTTCAGGGATTATTTTTGAATCTTGAGGCAATACAGGAGTTTGAGGATAAGCTTGCAACAAAACCGGGAGTTATAAAATACGATACAATGATAGTTTCAAAGGCATTTAAAAAAGACCCATGGGTTGGTATATAAAAATTATTTCAGAAAGCTAAATATTTCATTGTATTTTTTTTCGTCTATTTTTCCTGTTTTAAGTGCAAGTTCTTTAATGCTTTTTCCTGTTTCAAGGGCCTCCTCAACTATTTTTGCCACTGTATCATAGCCAAGATAGGGGTTTAAAAGTGCCGCTGAACCAAAGCTTCTTTCCATGTTTTCCCTGATTTTATTTAAATCGGGTTTAATTCCTGATATTGCCTTTTCATCAAGCATTTTAATTCCATTTGAGAGCCTGTCTATGGACTTTGATATTTCGTAATCCATATGTGGCATCATTACATTTAATTCAAGCTGTCCCGCCTTAACGGAATAATTAACCGCCATCTGTGATCCAAGTATGGAATTGCATATCATATTCATGGCCTCGGCTATTGATGGATTAATTTTCCCGGGCATTATGGATGATCCCTGCTGAACAGCCGGCAGAACTATTTCATGTATGCCCGATCCTGGGCCGGAATAAAGGAGCCTCAGATCATCGGCTATTTTGCTTATATCAAGGGATATGTTAGCGAGTGCATTCATAACCCTTGAAAAATCGGTCATAAATTGCATTATGCCCATGGTATTAGGGCTTTCCCTGAAATTAAAGCCAGTTTCCGTGGAAAGCGCCTCAACAGCATATTTTTTATAATTTTCCGGTGTATTTGCACCATTGCCCACTGCAGTACCACCTATATTTAATTCAAGGATGTACTCAAGTGCGTTTTTATATTCACCAAGGCTCTTTGATAATCCATAGTAATATGCATTGAATTCATCACCCAGGGTTACCCTGACCGCATCCTGAAGATGTGTCCTCCCGGTTTTATATATATCCTTAAATTCAATGGCCTTGGATTTTAATGATTCCAAAAGATGCTCAGCATTTTCGATGAATTTCTGTGATTTAATCATTATATTAACACGCATCATTGTTGGATACACATCATTTGTTGACTGGCTCATATTTATAATGTCGTTTGGATGCACGTATTTGTATTCGCCTTTTTTATGGCCCATTGATTCCAGCACGATATTTGCTATTACCTCATTTGTGTTCATGTTAAATGATGTGCCAGCACCGGCCTGAAACACATCAACAACAAACTGGTCCCTAAATTCTCCGTTGATTAATCTATCACATGCCCTGGATATTTCCCTGTACAGGTCCTCCCCCAATTTGCCTGATTTATAATTGGCATATGCCGCAGCCTTTTTAACAAGTGCCATGGATTTTATATGATCAGAATCAGCAGTTATTCCTGAGATTTGAAAATTATTTTTGGCCCTGTATGTATTTACACCATAATAAACATTATCCTCTATGGATACATCGCCGATAACATCATGTTCTGTTCTCATAATCAATTATTATTAATTTGTATAAAAAACTTTTAATTGAAATAAAAAACAAACAATAAAATTAAATAAAATAAAGCATAAAGTGGTGTATGAACATAACAGTTTCCGATGATAATAAACTGAATGTACCAAATCATACCACAGTTGGATACATTGAGGGTGATGGCATCGGGCCTGAAATTACAGCATCAATGATTAAGGTCGTGAACAGTGCTGTTGAACTAGCCTATTCAGGAGAAAAATCAATAGAATGGCATAAGATAATAATTGGCAGGGAGGCATATGAGAGGTATGGTAGATACATACCTGATATTTCACTTGAGGAAATTAAAAAGATAAGGGTAATAATGAAGTCCACACTTAATTTCCTTCCGGACAGAAGCAACATAAATGTACTTTTAAGGCAAAAACTTGGATTATATGCCAATGTCAGGGTAATAAGATATTTACCGGGCATATCGGTTATGATAAAAAATTTTGAAAGGCTGTATATTACAGTAATCAGGGATTCGGTGAACAATGAAATCACTTTTAATTATTCCTCTGAAAAAACAAGGGACTTAATTAATTTTATGTCAGAAAATTATGATATAAATATAAGCCAGGATTCAGCCCTGATGATAATCAGCCAGAGCAGATTCAGGGCAAAAAAAATGGCAAAACTTGCAGCCGAGTATTATAATTATAATAGAAAGAACAGAATAACAATTGTATATAGCAGGATAAACCCAGAGTTTCCTGAGTGGTGCCGGGAGGAAATATTAAAATTAAACCCAAGTCCGGATGTTGAAATTATGGAATTAACTGAATTTATCGGCCAGATAATTGATCATCCGGAAAATTTTGATATGGTTTTACTTGATAATTATTCAAACAGGATTATATTATCATTTTTGGTTAATTCGGTTAATATAGAATATGGTGGAAGTTTTGGTGATGGTATTGCTTTTTTCGAGGCAATACAGGGATCTGCACCACAGGATGCGGGGTATGATGTGGCTGACCCAATCTCATTTATAATGTCTGGATCAATGATGCTTAAGTACCTTGGATGGGAAAAATCATCTGAGATAATTGAAAATGCGGTTCACCAGACCTTTATTGAGAATAAGCTCCCCAAGGACCTTGCAGATCGTGAGCATATTGAGCCTGTAAAATGTTCTGAATTTGCTGATGAAATAATAAAAAGAATGAAAATGTAAATCTTTTATGAACTGCATGCACATTTATTATAACAAGTGTGGATGTATTATTAGAATAGAATAATATTATCCATGTTCCTGGTGTTAGGGCCCTAAATGTAATATTTATTGAGTGGTCCGGCGGAAGCATAATACCGTTGCCAAATATGTTTGATGACGCTGTTATATTTTCCCATATATGAGAGTTTGTCAGCTTGAATATATCCATACCGTTGGATATCGATACCGCCTGTAAATTCATTGTATAATTTAGATTGTTTGATATTTTAAGTGTTATATTGCTTCCAACCATTGCACCAATCACTACTGTTCCGGAACTTGTATTACTGTAATTTCCTGATACCATTGTTGGCGTGGATTTAATATAATATACCTTAAGCGTGCCATTGTAAGTCTGCATACCGGTATATATCAACATTTTATAGTCTTTATAACCGCTCAGGTTTGTATTATACGTCATAATGCTTATATTATAAGTTCCTGAACCACCAGGATTTATATACATGGGACCATTGTTAACCACCATGCTCAGGTTATCTATATAGAACTGTGGGGTTATTCTCCCAGCACCGTGGTTTACAATGCTCACCTTAAGCGTTGCATTTTCATGCCAGTTTTTATTGACAATTACATATGATGGCATATTTACAGTTATTCCGCCATTATGATTGACCTGAATCCCTGCAGGAACCATGGTAAATATGAGTATGGAAGTAACAATGGTGGCTGCGGTAATCATTGCCTTTTTTGGAATTTTTATCAAATTATTTAACGGTGCCGGCCCTCTAATTCCTATTATAACGGAGATAATTAAAAGTATAAGTATAAACGGAAATATAAAACTTAAAGTTAGAAGTATAATAATTGAAACAATGGATAAATATATCTGGTTTTTTCCTGAAATTGCCGAGGATACAAGACCACCATCAAGAAATCCTAATGGAAGTGCATTTAGGGCAGTGCTTATTAATCCTGAATAGCCTGCAAATTCCATTGGAGGCTTTAAGCTTGCAGCAGGGATTATTTTGTTTAAAAAAAATGTTGACATTAATGGTAAATCCAATCTATTTACGGGCATGTAATCAATGTTATGATATATTAATACTGAAGGCTCATAAAAAAAGCCCAGAATTATAATTATTATTGATGAGATAAAACCAAAGAGTATTGATAAAAATCCTGAAAAAAGCATGGATTTTCCGGTTTTATACTGATCCCTTGATGTATTAATAAAACCCAGTGTGCCTATACCAAGGGATGGGACCATAATTGGAAAGGAATAATGCATGCCGCTTCTTTTAAATGCAATATATCTGCCAAACTCCCGGAACAAAATAATAATCATTAATGGGACTGCAAAAAAAAATATACCTCCCAGCAGGCTTTTAACAGGAGTTCCACCAGAGTATGATAAATCATATATAAATCCACTGTAAATTATTGTGGAAATTGTTATTATACCCATAATGATCTTAATAATGGAATGCCCACCATGTTTGCTATATTTTATAACTATTAATTTGCAGCCATCATAATAATCAGTAAATGCTGTGTATCCAATTAAATTAAGCTGATCTATATACTCTGAAAAATTCCTTTCATCGCCATTACAGTTTATATCGAATGTTATTGAATCTTCTGATATCTCATATTTCTTAAAATCAAAATAAAATTTTGTTAAATTTATAATTTTATCTGGATTGTCCATACTTTTATACTTACCAAAATCACCTTAATTAACTTTTCACTTTTTTAATAGAATCCAATAGTATATCTGTATTTTTAATGTTGTTTACATTCATTATACATATACCATGTGATTTTGTTACCCTGTCCGGCTCGATACCATTATTCTTTATTAAGCTTATAAGGCTGTCTGTAATTGATGATGCCTGCCCGGATATTATATAAATAATAACCTCATTCTGGAGCCTGTTGATTACTATGGATTCCTGATTAAACTTTTGAAGTGCCGATATAAGCAGTTTTATATTCGTATAATTTTCAATGTTATACACATTAATGTTATTTATTTTTTCAGGGTTATTTATAATATTTTTTGTTATCTCCCTGGACTGATCATCGTAAGTTTTCCTTAAACTTATTAATTCCTCAATGTATTTCTTTGATTGATCGGCTATTTTATCCTCATCAACACGCATATATTCCTGTTCCGCCTTTATTATGTTGTATAATTTCTGTACGTATCTTAATGCAGCCGGACCTGCTGCAAATGTAACCCTTTGAATGCCCTCCTGAAGTGTTTCAGTTTTTATTATTTTAATAAAATGTATTTCTGATGTGTTATCTAAATGCGTGCCCCCACAACCCTCCGAATCTATATCCTGGATGGTTACAACCCTTATTGTTTTTGATACAGGTACCCCTCCCTCGAAGAGCCTGAAACCGTATTTATCCAATGCCGTATTCCATTTCTCGTTTGTAACCCTTATTGTTTTACCATC
Organism: Acidiplasma aeolicum; assembly: GCF_001402945.1. Classification (GTDB taxonomy): domain Archaea; phylum Thermoplasmatota; class Thermoplasmata; order Thermoplasmatales; family Thermoplasmataceae; genus Acidiplasma; species Acidiplasma aeolicum. The sequence goes on along the minus strand of NZ_LKBG01000012.1, from coordinate 2,045 downwards.
CTCTATGGCCCTAAAACATAAATCCTCTATATTTTTTATATCCTCCTCGGTGATTTTTTTATAATGTGTTATATCCAGCCTTGATTCATTAACATCCTTTTTTACCCCACTCTGCCATACATGGTCTCCAAAATATGACCTCATTACCCCAAGGAGCAGATGTGTTGCTGAATGATGTATCATAAGCTGATGTCTTCTATTATAATCAACAACACCCTTAATCCTAGAATGTTCGGGTATATCCGAATCAAGAAAATGAACTATTGAATCACCATATTTTTGCACATTTAAGACGTTTATACGTTTTCCGTTGTATATGAAATAACCAAGATCATAAGGCTGCCCACCGCCCTCTGGATAAAACGCCGTTTGGTTAAGTATAATTTTTTTATCACATGAATACAATACATTTGCGGTAAACTCAAGAATTTTTGTGTTGTCGTAGTACAATGGCCTTGTTTTTATATCTGGAAAGGTAAGCTGCTTTTTTGTTTCTTTACGGCCAATCTCCTTGTTTTTAATTATCAGTTCATGGAAATTATCCGGAATGATTAATGTTTTACCAGTAATTTGGTGGTAAATATCTGAAATTAGATCCTCATTTATTCCATAGGACTCATAAAGTCGGATAATGCTGTCCAGAGGTAAATCGTCATCCTTTATAAATTTTTTAACAATGTTGAATGATGATTGATTAACAGCATTATATTTTTCCCTCTCTATCTTTATTATATCGGAAATAAATTTTTCATCGAACCTTGGAATTATATTTTTAAACTCACCATACTGAAATTCAAGGAGTTTTTCAAGATCATATTTAAATCCAATATCATCAATAAATCTAAATGACCTCCTTATTAACGTTCTGGCCAGATAGCCAACCTTCACATTGGAGGGGATAACATAATCTGAAAACATAAGTAACAGCGTTTTGGTGTGATCTGCAAGTGAATAAACCTCTCTTAGAAACTTTAGCTGTTTAATGAAATCTTCATTATATTCCATTTTTTTGGATTCCATAAATTTTTTAACTTCATTCATAACCTTTTCTTCACTGTATGGGTCTATAACAGCTGAGATTTCTGAGATCTTTGCCATAATTTTATCATTAATTTTTTTAGCCTTAGAATTTTCTATTAAAAAATTAATTGTTTTATCATATATTGCATCATAGATTGTTGATGTTGCCGCGGATAGCCATACCAGACGTTCCAGCCCATATCCCGTATCAACAACCCTCAATGGCATGTGCGAATATTTTGTACCCTCTATTTCAACATCGCCGTTTGGGTCCTCCTTTAAGTCCATGAATACGAGGGTTGCAACCTCCAGTCCCCTAACAAAAACCTCAACAGCATTGCCAGCATTCCCCCCACCAAACCATGGTTTTTCCTTATACGTAATTAAATTTTTATCAACCTTAAGCCTTTCAGTTAAAAATCTAAATGAGTATCGTATTGTTTCATTCTTCCAGTATACAAATTTATCCTCATAGTTAAATGCATCATGGCACAGCATCTCAAATGTTGTCAAATGCCGCCCGGTTTTGCCAACCAGATCGAGGTCAAGCATCCTTATACTTGGCTGTGACATTACAATTGGATTACCCGGAGGTGGTACAAGCCCGGACGTAACCTGTGGCTGAAAATCATAAATTGATGCGTTTACAAGAAGCACATCATCGCGCCATCTGGGAACCACGGGATATGCTGGAATAAATTTATGCCTGAATTCACTGTCATTCTGAAAGAATTTTATAAACTCTTCACGCATCTCATCTATTGTATATTTCCTGTATACTGGTGAGTTGCCTATAAAGGAATAGCTTTCACATGCAGGGTCACCGCATGTCTTTTTCTCAGAATCAAGGGTCCAGAAATATGATGAACATGATATACACTGTTTCCTCATAAAACCTGTATCCCTAAAAAAATCTATATCAAATTCTTCCGGCATATAGTCCATAATGCATGGACATACATAAATATAATCTTATTAAATACATTATAATTAATACTTTAGGATAAATTTTATTTTTATATATA
>NZ_LKBG01000011.1 GCF_001402945.1 Acidiplasma aeolicum | reverse complement strand
TGAGGAGGTTGAGAGGTATATAGAGGAAATCCAGGCCTATAACAGAAGAAAACATCTACAGTATTTGCCCTCTGATGATGAGATAAGACTAGTTGTAAAGAATTCCCCGGTTATGATCGATGGAGAGGGCAGTGAGGAAGAGGAAATTTCCGGGCACCGTGATATGAAAAGAATTAAAACCAATAATATCCGTGGTGGTATGTGCCTTGTGCTATGTGAGGGGCTTATACAGAAATCCAAGAAGGTTTTAAAATATACAAATATAATGAACCTGAAGGAATGGGATATACTGGATAAAATTGGCAACCATAAAAAGGAGGAAAAGGGGGATAAGGGAGAAAAATACCTCAGGGATATTATAGCAGGAAGGCCGGTTTTTGGATATCCAAACAGACCTGGTGGTTTCAGGTTACGATACGGCAGATCAAGGCTCTCCGGGCTGGCCGCCGCATCCATAAATCCTATTACCATGTATATACTGGATGATTTTATTGCCATAGGATCACAGATAAAGGTTGAGCTTCCTGGAAAGGCCGCGGCGATCACACCCTGTGATACAATAGATGGCCCAACAGTGCTTTTAAAAAACGGCGATCATGTTAAAATAAAAAACATGGAGGAGGCACGCAGTTTAAGGGAAAATATAGACGTTATTACAGATCTTGGTGAGATTTTAATCGCCTATGGGGATTTCCTGGAGAACAACAGAAATTTATCAAGGTCACCGTTTACAGTTGAATGGTGGTCATATTATCTGCCGGATAAATTGAAGGGTTACGAAAAAACAGTGCCGGATCAGTTTACGGCAGTGGATCTTTCCAGAAAATATAAAATTCCGCTCCATCCAAAATATGACTATTACTGGCATGATATAACAATCGATGAACTTAAAAAATTAATAGATTCTATAAAGGTGGCTGATTTTTCAGGAGGTTTAATTTTAACCCATGATATTCGGGATATATTAATAAAGCTTGGCATAGAATTTAAAAATACAGATAATGGCCTATTTTTATCAGAATTTTATCCCCTCATAATTTCCACAGGTTTTGAACTTGTTAACGATAAAATTGTTCAGTTAAGAAATATTGATAATGAAACAAATGTAATGGATGCGGTAAATAAGCTTTCAGGTATAGAGATTAAGCCAAGGGCACCTGTGAGGGTTGGTGCAAGGCTGGGAAGGCCAGAAAAGGCAGGGGACAGAAAAATGAAGCCAAAGGTCCATGCCTTATTTCCAATTCTCAATTATGGTGATAGCAGGAGATCTATTCTGGTTGCGGCCAAAAACAGGGTAGAGTTCTCAATGGAATTAAATGCAAGGCAGTGCAGGAACTGTGGAAATGAAACACCATTAACATTATGCGAAAAATGCGGTTCTATTACATATGACGAAAATACAGAGAAAAAATTAAGTGTTAATGTCGGAACAGTTCTTGAAAAGGCTGAAAGCCATGTTGGTTTTTACGATTTAAAGGAGCTTAAGGGCGTTAAAAAATTAATGTCCAAATCAAATACGGTGGAACCTCTTGAAAAGGGTATTTTAAGGTCAAAATATGATATAAGCCTGAATAAGGATGGTACATGCAGATATGATATGTCCGATATACCCATAACACATTTCAAAAAAAGCGAGCTGAAGTTATCCTCTGAGACATTAAAAAATCTTGGATACCCGGATCAGGAAATAAACGAAATATATCCACAGGATATTATAATACCAGAGGATGCGGCAAAATACCTGCTCCATGTATCAAATTTTATTGATGATCTTCTTGTTAAATATTATAACATGCAGCCATATTACATGTGCAGTAAAATAGAGGATCTAATAGGGCATCTTGTTATTGGGCTTGCACCACATACCTCAGGTGGCATTGTTGGCAGGATTATTGGCTTCTCAAAGGTTAGCGGCTGCTATGCACATCCATTCTTCCATGCCGCGAAGAGAAGAAACTGTGATGGCGATGAGGATAGTATAATGCTTTTGCTGGACGGCCTTCTTAACTTCTCAAAAAAATTTTTGCCATCAACCACCGGTGGCCTGATGGATGCCCCTCTTGTGCTAACAGTCATACTTGATCCTGAGGAGGTTGACAAGGAGGCCCTTAATGTGGATACTCTTTATAAATACCCTCTTGAATTTTATCTGGAAACAGAAAAAAATTCACCGGCATCATCTATAGAAAAGATGATGAAAACAATGAAGGTAAAAATGGCTGAGGAAAATTCATATACCGGTGCAGGTTTTTCATTTGATACATCCGATTTAAGTGATGGCACACTTACATCAGCATATAAAACAATAGGATCAATGGAGGAAAAGATAGAAAAGCAGCTTGGGCTTGCAAAAAAATTGATTTCTGTGGACGAGAATGATGTTGCTGCCAGGGTCATATCATCACACTTTCTACCTGACATGTTTGGAAATTTAAGGAGCTTTTTTACACAGGAATTCAGATGCACAAAATGCAATTCAAAATTTAGAAGAATACCATTATCAGGCAAATGCCTTAAATGTGGATCAGATAATTTGATATTAACAATACACCACGGCAGTATAGTTAAATACCTAAAAGAAACGGAAAAAATAATGTCAGAGTTTAAACTTCCTGAGTATTTACAGGCCCAGATTAGAAGGCTTATAGATTCTATAAATGATACATTTGATATACATGGGGATGAAATTGTTGATGACGCACCAACACTGGAATCATTTAAATAAATTCATAAAATAATGATGCATGATTGGATCATTATTTGTAACAGGACCTGCAGGAACAGGTAAATCAACATTTTGCGGTGCATTTAAGGAATGGCTTACCAGAAGCGATTATGACTCCATTATAGTAAACCTTGATCCGGGTGCTGAGTACCTTCCATATGAACCTGAAATAGATATAAGGGAGTTTATCTCACTGAATGATATAATGAGTGAGTACTCTCTTGGTCCCAATGGTGCCCAGGTCGTTGCATCTGATCTGCTTATAGATAATGCAGAAAAGATAAGGTCAAAACTTGATTTGTACGAGGACTATTATGTAATTTTTGACACTCCGGGCCAGATAGAGCTTTTCAGCTTCAGGCCCAGCAGTCCAATGCTTGTTGAAAGGCTTGCAGGCAAAAAAGGCATGCTGGCCTTTATTGCAGATTCTGTTGTTGCACAGACGCCTTCAGGTTTTATATCTGAAAAAATGTTATTTGGATCGGTATATTCAAGATTCTACATTCCCATGCTATTCGTGCTTAATAAAATAGATTTAATTGGCGATGAAGTTGTTGATAAAATAAAATCATGGGAGGATGACCCTGATCTCCTATACGGGGACTTTTTGGATGAAAAGGGTGAGATGGTAAAGGACTACTTTCTTAATATTATAAATGCATTTAAGGAATCTGATATAATAACAAAAATTTCTCCGGTTTCATCAAAGGATATGTTTGGATTTGATGACATATATTCTGATATGTCCAATTATTTCCAGGGCGGTGAGGACACAGATACGGAATACAGGGATGAATAATCAAAACATTTTTTCCATGTCCCTTGTATCTATAACATTTACCATCTGGCTTATCATTTCCAGTGATTGAAAGTATAACCTTTCAGAATACGTTGATGTGGCATCAGAAATAACATACGTATTAAATTCCCTTATGTATGATTCATATGAACTTAAGAATATATCAGTTTCAGTGAAAAAACCACATAATAGAACGGTATTTCTTTTGTGCTGCCTTATTAAATCCTCAACATTGGTATTATAAAAAATATCCTCCTTTTTTACATGCACCACATTCTCTGGAATTAAGGCACGTTCAAAATCAGATAAAAATTTTTTATCCATTGGTGATTCAGGCATTTTTGAGTTCTCCTTTCTTTCATTCATTTTTTTTATAAACATGTTTATCTCTTCATTTCCTGTGATGTACTTAAATGGTCTTTCCGTGAATAAAACTGGGACATCGTATTTATTTACAAAGTTTTTTAGATAGTCTACTGCCATTATAAATTCCATCTTACTGAAAACATTCCTAAAAAAATCCCTGCTGTAATTTTCCATTATTATTATGCTATCTTCTGGAGAAATCATGTAACTTTATTTATAATTAATATTTCTTATTTTGTGAGCCATCGCATTACAGTTTAATGAGGTTTCAATATACATTCACCATTTTCATCATTTAGAATGAATTCATCATATTCATATTGCATTTTATTCAATTTATTACTGTTCATATCGGATTAAATATTAATAATATATTCAATTTTCCTTAATATTTATTCCCATTAAGTTATACATGCTCTCAGCCCAGAGACCTTATTTATAGTATATTTATCTATAAATGAAAACTATAAATAAATTTTAAGAATAAGGCAGATAAGGCGGAGATTGCCGAGATAGGAAAAGGCGATGGATTTAGGGTCCATTTCCGCAGGGATTCGGGGGTTCAAATCCCCCTCTCCGCATCCTTTTTAAAATTTTGGAAATCCCAGTGCAGCATCTATTATAATTCCAAGGGCAAGCACAACAGAGGCATAGATATTATAATGAAACGCTCTTCCATAATCCTGCTTCCTTGCAAGAATAAATGCAATAAGCATTATCAATCCGTGTAGTGCTGTACTTATGTAGGATATTAAATATAATTTATAAAATATGTCAGCACCAACGGCAAGGGAAACAGACAATACCTGATTCAATCCTGCAAATGCCAGTGATTTGCCTCCAAGCAGAACTGCAAAACTATGCAGATTATGGGTTTTATCATAGTCTATATCTGGAATATGGTTATATAAATCGAATCCAATGGCCCAGAAAATTGTCGCAAAAACAAAGAACCATGGAATTCTGTATATTATATACAACGGCCCATGTATGCCGGATGCAGCTATGGCACCGGCCATAACCGATAATCCCTGTATGGATGCTATCTGATAATTGGCCAGGGCCGTGTGCCTTTTCATGTATGGGTATGTCATAATTATAAGTGCGCCAAGTGGGGATAATGTAAATGCTATAATGTTTATAAAAAACGCAGAAACAAAATATCCTATTAAACCTATTATTATAAACAAATATGCATCCTGAACTGTAATGGCACCTGTTACAAGGGGTCTTGTCATTGTTCTGGGATTCCTGGCATCTATAAACCTGTCTGCAAGATTATCATTTGTCATTCCTGCTATCCTAATGAAAAAAAGTGCGGTGAATATTAATAGCAAAACCCTGATTGATGGAATACCGCGGACGGCCAGAAAGGCCCCAAGATATGCCATGGGGAGGCTAAAAAAAGTCTGCTCCATTCTTAAAAACCTAAGCGTAATATAAACCTTATTTTGTGTTTTATGAGCTCCTCCCGGGTCCCACATTTATAAGGTATATCTATATTCTTTATAAATTTTAATCATATTTTTTT
>NZ_LKBG01000010.1 GCF_001402945.1 Acidiplasma aeolicum | reverse complement strand
ATACAATTTTTCTTCTGGATTTACCGATGTAAATTCCACCTATTAAACCGGTTAATGTCCCGCCAAGTGTTGAGCCAAATATTATAAGAGATGAGTACTGCGGAAATTCAAATGGGCCAAGAACAAGGCTTGAAAAGGCAAAGCCAACAACAATGGTTATTGCTATGAATGATAATGATAAAAATTTTATGGAGTTTGAAAAATTAATTTTAACCCTCTGTTTTTCTGTATTTTTATTTAAATAATCCCAACGTATGCTCTCTTTTAATTTTAGCCTTGCGATTAATGATATAAAAAATCCTGAAATTGCAATTATTAGAAGAGATAGTTTATCAGCATAAACAGAGTCTGGTATAAATAAAAAAATTGCAGCCATAACAACTATGGAAACATTTGCCACATTTGATGTTTCAACCAGCACCGCCCCACGGTATTTCAGGGGTATAAGCTCTGATAAATATGATAATGATATTGTTTCATCCCCTCCAAGCCCAAATTCTGCAGTAAAAACAGATAATATTATAAGGTAGGGATTTTTAATGAGTGCAATGGCAAGAAGACCGGCAGATGTTAAAAATACTGTTAAGAGAAATAATTTTTTCCTGCCGTACCTGTCAGAAATATATCCCAAAAGAAAGTTTCCTGATAGCAGTCCTGATGGTGATGATAATATAATGTATTCATCAAAATATTTTGGTATAAAAGGCCATGTTGTTATTAAAGGTGCTATGCTTAAGACAACGCCCCATATAAAAAATGTTGATATCATTGTTGTCAGTATGAGTGAATCATGTTTATTCCAATGGTGATAATCCAAACTTTTCCTTATATCATTATAACCAGCATCCTCATACATAACATCCCTCCGCCGGCATTACCCGGATCAGGTTCCAAGGGTCGATCCCAATCCTCTCAGCCAATTTAATGGCTCCCCTTACAATTTAAAATGAAAACAATTATTTATAGTTTTGTGTTGTAAAAAATATCATTTGATTTTATGAAATTCCAACATTATCAAAATTCTGTACCTGAGATAAACACTCACAATTTATATATATTAATTAATATATTCATATAATAATTTATTATATGTGTTAATCATTGTCATTTTTACACACATATTAATAGAAATTATTATATGCGCATAACATATAATAGATTATGTTTGAGGCATCCAGATCATATTTTTTGAAAACAGATCATATACTGGTACCTATGTTTAGGGGTATAAATTCCATTAAGGCGCTTAAGATGTCATATGATATTGCTGAGTATAATAACTCTGAGATTACAGCAATAACAGTAAGGGAAAAAAATGATAGCATAGAATGGTCAAACAGTGTTACACTTGTAACAAATGCATATAAGGATGGAAAAAGGCGTGGCCTGAAGGTAATACCAAAAATAACCACAAGCGATAATGTAAGGTCCGGGCTATTAAAGGAGGCGTCATCGCATTATTACGACATGCTTTTAATGGCCACACATAAAAGGGCAATGCTTTCAGGTTCTATTTTTGGGTCCATTGGTGATTACATACTTAAAAACATAGATATACCGGTGGCACTGCTAAGCATAAGCGAGCGTGAATACCCGTATAAAAAAATACTTTTGCCTGTTGCAGAGTCCATAAACACCAGGGCTGCAGTGTATTTTGGTATTGAGCTTGCAAAGATTAACCATGCAAAAATAATTATTTTTGATTTAAGAAAATACGATAAAAGGAGAACACATGGATTTAAAAACCTCTTTGATGGCATAGGAGATATAGCAAAAAATGGTATAGATATTAAAATAGAAAAATCGGGAGAAAAATCTGGAATAAAAACAGAGATAGATTCGATTATACTTAACGAGGACCCTGACTGCGTTGTTATTGGTGCAAGGTCACCGGCAAATGAGAGAATAAGAATAAATTCTGATATAAAGTATATATCAAAGGATCAGAGGGTTGATACATTATTAATAAAAAAATAATCAATGAACATTCACATAAATATTGTTCTGTTTCAGGTAATTTAGTATCTGCATGTTGAGCTGCACAACGTTTACATAGTATGTTCCAAATACCGGGAAGTTCCTCTGCTTATCCTTATTTATTATGCCATTTAGGAATGATTCTATTGAAGAAATACTTAAATTGCCACCGCTTAAATTGCTGATGCTGACCGCAATTCTGTGAACCTGAAGCGTTGCACCCTTTAATGGAATTGCATAGCCAACACCGGATCCGGAATATGTGATCATGGCATAAGGTATCTGTGATGCATTGACATGGTTCCTTTCCTCAAATTCCTTTAGATATTTTTCACTTAATTCAAGTGTTGTTTTATTGCTTAATGATGTTGAGTACGATCCGCTGGATGAAATGTTATCATTCACTGCAGATGGCCTTGGCTGGAAGAAATATGACTCATTGAATGCCTCTGTCAAAAGATATGAATCAACTATTTTTCCATCGTATTTCACTGGATGCCCATTTGAATAGTATGGAAGTGTGCTTTCCGTTATTAATGATGTTACAGCCGGGAATGCAAAACCGGCCACAAACATTATTAATATGGCAAGCGCAAATGCCTTTATAATTCTTAATTTTACCATGCTATGCCTCCTAAACTTAACAATAAATAAATTATGTATATAACAATAAAGGGAAAGACAATGCCACCAAAGCCGTATATTATTATGTTTCTTTTCAGCAGGTCTGATGCACTTGATGGCGAATACTTAACACCCCTTAATGCAAGTGGAACCAGTATTACAATGATTATTGTGTTGAATATAAGCGCCGCTGTAATGGCCCTGAGCGGGTCTGTAAGATCAAGTATGTTCAGGAATCCAAGCTCAGGAAACATGTAAAACATTGCAGGTATTATTACAAAGTATTTTGATATGTCATTGGCAATGCTGAATGTTGTAAGTGATCCCCTTGTAATTAAAATCTGCTTTCCAAGGAAGATTACATCAATAAGTTTTGTTGGCGTGGAGTCCAGATCTATCATGTTTGCAGCATCCTTTGCAGCCTGTGTGCCGGTATTCATGGCCATGGCAACATCTGCCTTTGACAGAGCCGGCGCATCGTTTGTCCCATCACCTATCATTGCCACCATTCTTTCCCTTTCCTTTTCCATGACAACCCTGTTGTACTTATCCTGCGGCTTGCTGTTGGCAATAAAATCGTCTATACCGGCCTCACGTGCAAAATATGCAGCTGTAACCTCATCATCACCGGTGAGCATCACTGTTTCAATGTTCATTTTATGAAGGTCATTTATTCTATCCTTAATTCCTGGTTTTAATATATCATTTAATTCTATAACGCCAAGGAATTTTCCATCTGATGCCACGGGAATGGCGGTGCCACCCTTTAATGATATCTGCTTGCATATTCCATTTATGTACTGATCCTGCAGATTGAGTTTTTCTGATAATGACCTTAAGGAGCCTTTATAGATGTAATGATCACCCTTCCTTATGCCGCTGAAACCGGTCTCTGATGAAAATGGTATGAATTCATAATCCTTAATTTCATCATCATTAACATCTATATTTTCTGATCTTGCCAGCCTGACTATTGATATCCCCTCTATTGTCTCATCATTTAATGACGACATCAGTGCTGCCCGGGCAACATCCCTCTCATCAACGTTCATATTTGGATAAAACTTTACAGCCTCCCTCTCACCCATTGTAATGGTTCCGGTCTTATCAAGTATTATTGTGTCAATATCCCCTGCATTTTCCACCGCCTTTCCACTCTTCGCTATAATATTGTACTGTGACACCTTGTTTATTGCAGCTATGCCTATTGCAGGAAGCAGGCCGCCTATGGTTGTTGGTATTAATGCTATTAATAAAACTATTAAAATATCAATGTTTGGCCTCACACCACTGTAATTTGATATTGAAAATATTGATGCAACAACTATTAGGAATATTAATGTAACCCCGGATAAAAATATGGATAATGCTATTTCATTTGGTGTTCTCTCCCTTACAGAATTCTTTACCATATTTATCATGCTGTCTATAAATGATTCCCCGGGATTTACATTGACCCTAACCGTGATTTCATCTGTTACAAGCATTGTTGAACCTGTGACAGAGTCACCCACAAGTTTAAGGACCGGTCTGGATTCACCGGTTATATTTGACTCATTAACATATCCTGAGCCCTTTATTACCTCACCATCGGCCGGAATAATTTCATTCTTTCTTACTAAAACTATATCGCCCTTTCTTAATTTATCGGATTCAACAATCTCTATTTTTCCATCCTTGAGTAAATTTGCCTTTGTGGAAACCTTCATTTTTTCAAGTGATTCTGTTATGGCCTTGCTCTGGCTTTCAGATAATGACGTGCTTAAATTTGAGAAGAACACTGTTAAAAATAATAAGACCGTGACAGAAATATAAAAGTCCATGTATACACCTGATGATGGCACATTAAACGATGATGGAAATGCTGCTATAAATATTGATAGCACAAAGGCTATTTCTGTTATAAACATTACAGGGTTCTTAATTTCATTACGTGGGTCAAAACCCTTAAGTGAATTTATTACAATTTCCCTAATGTTCATGGAATCACCAGAAAGTTAAAATCCCTTGCCCAGTCATACAATGTTCCAAGTGAGAAGACAGGTATGTATGACAGCAGGCCAACCATTATAATTACAGCAAGAAGCATGAATCCAAATGAGAATGATCCGGTATCTATTGTTGATTTTTCATATATCATCTTGGGCTTCTTAAATGCAAACTGCTGTGCCAGCAGCAGCTGTATGCCCATTATTAAATACCTTCCAAGGAGCATTATTAAGGAATCAAGGTAATTAAAATATGGCGAGTTTGTAAGAAATCCACCCGCCTCTGAACCGTTATTTGATGCTGAGCTTGAAAACTCATACAATAGATCTGAAATATTTGATGAAAATCCATTGTAAAATGTGTGCATTACCGCTGGAATAATTAATGTAATTCCAAGTGGTATTAAAATTATAAGCGGATGTGTTATCAGTGACAATGTTGAATACTTCATCTCCTTTGAACCTATTCTTATGTTCATTAATTCCGGAAGCTTTCCAACCATTAAGGATGTGATAAACACTGTGAATATTATGTATGTAAATATATTGATAATTCCGGTGCCAATACCGCCCAGTGGATCATTTAAAACAAGGTTTGTTAGCAATGACATAAGGCCTATTGGGGTGTAGTCTATAATTCCTCCTGTGGAGGCACCCGTGGATGTAAATACAGCGCCGACCTGAAAAACAGTTGATTCTGAGAGCCCAAGGTACACATCCTTTCCTGCCATGTTTCCGGTATACAGTGCAAGTGCTGACTGTGCCGGTATTCCCGTGTATTCTGCAATAAATGCAACAACGGATGTAAAAACAAATATAAATGTTAAAACACCAATGACCAT
>NZ_LKBG01000009.1 GCF_001402945.1 Acidiplasma aeolicum | reverse complement strand
ATTTATTTATAGCTTTTATATGATGTTTTCACAATTTCTTTATATTAATTTTTCATTTAGGTTTAATTATATATTAATAGTGATGATAATAATTAATATACAATAATAGTGACTTTATAATTATACAGATATGCTTAGTATCACTTACCTAAATATCAGATTATAAAGAATGATGTTTATTAGACATTATACCCGTATCAATAAAATTTCATACATTGTATAATAATGTTAAAAGATCTCATAATGGGGATCACTTATATGAATATAAAGTACACAAAAATTATTCTGGGTATTGATAATAAGTTAATAACATTATATATAAGGTACAGAAATATTTATTTACTAACATCTTTTTTCTTAATCATGTTAATTGGAATTGCAATGGTAAAAGGGAAAGCTGCTATCGTTTTTAATGATGCTAAAAAGTTCTATTATGATGATTTATCCATATATGATAAATGTATAACTGAAAAACCTGAACTTTTTTTTAAATATCTAAAAACTTATAAGTCTCATGACTTAATAGAAATTAATGAACCTGAAAACTATATGCCACCATCACCCGTTGAGAGAGTATATTTGCCTGCAATAAATTTTAAATCCCACTCTTCAGAATCATCAATGACGCAGATATCATCACCATATTTTTTTCAAAAATTTAAAACTAGTATAGTGCCACATAAAGGAATAGCATATATACCAAAGAATGTAAGTAAATTTGATTATGAGGGTGAAATAGCCATTGTAATTGGTGGAAAAGGAAAATATTTATCAAAGGCAGATGCAAAATCTGTGATTTTTGGTTTTAGTATAGTTAATGACCTAAGCATCAGAGATTACCAGATGGTAGAATATCCCAGATATGGTAAAAACTGGGTTCTTGGAAAATCTGAGGATTATGGTTTACCATATGGCCCATTTATTTTGCCTATAGAGGATGCAGGTGAATTATATTTTGAAATTAAGACCTATGTTAATAACGAACTTAGACAGGATGGAAATACTAATGATATGATATTTTCTATGGATGAATTAATAAGTGAAATAAGCAAAATAACCATGCTCAGGCCAGGAGATATAATTACAACTGGAACACCTGCGGGTGTAGCAGTTCATAATTCAAAGGTATTTTTAAAGGATGGGGATAAGGTAAGAGTAAATGTGTCTAAAATAGGTACACTGGAAACTTTGATAAAAAATGAAAAAAGCTTATAGTTTTGTGTACTTTTATTTAGTTATTGCATAAAATTTTTAAATTATTATTCCATATTCTTATATGGAATGGTTTGAAGAAGATAATCCTAATTTGTCATCAAAATTTGGTGAAAATGATGAGCTTGGCAATTTAAACTATATAAACTCCACAAAGATATTAAATAGTTTTAAACTAATTAAAAAAGGTAAAGTATACAATCTATCCCATGTTATATTTAATGGTATGGCAGATAGATTAACCCATGGACCATATTTCTTTGATATACTTCTAAGGGTTTATGATAATGACTATTACAAAACTTATAAGAATAAATATGGTGCATCTCTTGGCAGAATAGAGATGTGTGATCATACTGGAACGCATCTGGATTCTTTAAATCATATGGCACATAATAATAAGTTTTTTAATAATATAGATGCCTATGAAAATACGACAAATCTGGGCTCAAAAAAATTGGGCATGGAAAAAACAATTCCAATAATAACAAAAGGTATTATGGTTGACGTTGCAGCCATGCATAAAAAAGATAAGTTGGAACCAGGATATGCTATCACAAAGGAAGAAACTGAAGATTTTTTAAATAGCCATGGCATAAAATTAGAGCAGGGAGATGCCATATTTTTTTATACTGGTTTATCCAAGCTATTTCAAAATCCCAAAGAGTATGATAAATATTATGATTCATCTCCTGGAATAGGATACGAACTTGCAAAATTTCTGGCAGGGAAAGATATTTCAGTATCAGGGTCTGACACCCCTTCCAGTGAGGTGACGCCGCCTGAATTAAAAAATACAAGGCTTCCTGTGCACCAATATCTAATAGCAAAATCAGGTATAAGACTTATAGATAATATAAAACTGGATGAACTAAGCAGGGATAAAATCTATGAATTCGCATTCATTTGCTCACCATTACTAATAAAAGGTGCCACAGCATCTCCAGTATCTCCACTTGCTATAGTATAATTTTATCTTGTTTTATCAACCTTGCACTGCAATACAACAGGTTTTTTCTCCTTTTTAAGAATATTTATCCCCTTTTTAATACCCTCATCAATTTCATCAGGTCTTTCAATTATTATGTTCTCCCCTCCAAATATTTTAATCACGTCCCCGTAGTTGTAGTCTTTTAAATCGGCACCGGGAAATTTATTTATTTTCCATGCATGACTGTTTTTAAATACATCCTTTACGGATTCAGCAGAAGCAAGCCATTGTGAATTGTCAAAAATTATGCATAATACAGGGAAATCCTTTGCTGCATATCCAAATGCAGTGGGAACTCCAAAAATGAATGAACCATCACCAACAGCCGCAATAGTATCAATACCTGTGGCTATTTTATACCCCACTGCTGCTCCCATGGCCCAACCAAGATAACCCGCATCTGGAATGCTAAAATATGATGAAAATTTGTTAGGTAAGCTATACTTTGGATTTACCTGATAGTCTGTAAATACCGGCATGTCTAATTTACCTATTTTCCATGAAAGATATCTGGGGTTTATAGTATTCTCCTTTGATAATCTTTGAATTTCCTCATTTTTAGAGCGGTTCTGTAATTCCCTAATTTCCCTTACTTTATTTTTTCTCTCTTCTATTATGCCTTTTTCTATTTTTGGTTTAAGGGAATTAAGTATTAATGAGATATCGCCCCTTAAAATAATGTCTGAATCAATACCAAGATATGGAATATTATTATATAGGGGCTCAGTATCAATTGTTATTATTTTACAATTAACATCATTATATCTGGGAAAATAGGGAATCCCGTTTTCTATATTTAAAATTAAATCAACATCTTCAAGATTATATTCATCCACCGCCATAGGCATATTAGAAGGGTAATTCAAAACTTCACCGGCATAATTAATTACAGGTATTGCATATTCATTGGCAAAGTTTATTATGGAGTAAAACCATTCCAGCCTTCTACCAGACCTCCATGGAATAATAACTGGATTTTTTGAATCCTCTATCATTTTTTCAGCTTTCTTTAAATCATTATAAAACATATAACTCACCTATAAAGCCTCATCTATAGTTATTTCACGTGGAATGCTTATATATACAGGACCTGCAGGCTCTTCTTCTGCTATCCTTATGGCCCTTTTTAATGTTTGAATTACCTGCGACCTGTCACGAATTTCAAATTCAAATTTAACCCACTGCCGCACCATTTCACCCTGATCTTTTGCTTCCTGACCCCAATGTATTCTTAAATTCCTTGATGCATCCCCTTTCAGCGTATTTGGGCTCCGGCCCGCTATAATGAGTAATGGTCTTCTTGCAGAATATGCATTCATAATTATACCTATAGAGTTGGCAGTTCCTGGGGTTGTATGAATAAATGCCACACCAATTTTACTTGACATGGAATACCCTAGTGCTGCAGAAACAGCTGTAATTTCATGTGGAATAACAATAATATTGGGGAAATCACCCCCTTTTGAATATTCTTCTATGAATGACGCATAATCAGTCCCGGATACCATAAAAATATCATTAATGCCTGAACTTTTCAGGAATTCTAAAATTTTTTTTGTATATGAAACCATAAAATAAAATGCTTTTATTTTATTTATTTATTGTTCAAATTTATGGTGATATCTCATCCATTCTCGCCCTGTTTGTCTTAACACCGAATCTGGCTATTGCCGATGGTATGAAGAGAAATACTGCAATCATTATAAAAATGATTACCGGAGATACGCTTAATAATAACAGGTAGGCAACAAGAAGAACACCTGCACCACCTCCTATGTGACCAACACCATCAACAAAGGCGAAACCAGTTGTTCTTGATCTGGCTGGAAAATTTTCAGTTGTCCATACCTCTATTACAGGAACCCAGATGTTGAATCCACAAAATGCTATTATTGCCCCCAGAGCAGAAAGAAAGAATGTTTTTCCACTAAATGCAATCATAAGTCCTCCAATTAACGTTATTGTTGCGCCTATGGGGAGCCACTCCCTCCTATGTAGGTGCTCACCAAAATAGGTAGGTATAATGGCTGCTGCAATAAAACCAAATGAGCCTACAGCAACAACAAATCCTCCTCCCGCATATGTATACCCTATGGATCCGAGTATTCCTGTAAATCCGGCAGCAAGTATATAAACTGCCATATAGCCTATAAACCAAATAAATAGAAGCATCACAAGTCTTTTTAAGTACATTCTATTACCCAAAATTTCCCGATATGGAGATGCATTAGGAACAACATTTACATTTATATTGTCAAGAATTTTTATGTCCTTACCAGTTCTCTTTTTAATTCTTTCCATCATATTATTTACTATATTGTCTGCCTCCTTTATTCTACCCTTGGATACAAGCCATCTTGGAGATTCTGGCAGTTCAAATCTAAGTAAGACACCAATAAGCCCTAAAACGGCACCAACAACATACATTAATCTCCATCCAATTACCCCACCAAATTTACCTGGGCCACCTATTGCAAAAGGCAGTCCCAATGGTATAGGGGCTGCGGGAGTTGTAAGATAAAGCCCCAACCACACGGCAGTAATCGAACCAAGTGCAGCAAATAAAAAAATAATGGAACCGTAAGCAGCCCTCTTGCCTATTGGTGAAACCTCACTAACATAGGTATAGACTATTGCTATATCGGCACCTATACCAAGTCCTGTTATAAACCTGGCTGCTGAAAATTCAATAAAGTTTTGGGTAAATACGGTGATTAAGGAGCCTATTGCAGCCAGTGACATGGTAATTAACAGCATATCCCTCCTTCCATATTTATCTGAAAGTGGGCTTAGTATTAGGGTTCCAATGGCATATCCTATTAATTGTATAAGTGTGGCATAGCCCAGTAATTCTTCTATGTAAGAAAACTTAGGACCTGTAATTGAAAGTGTATTTGGTATTATTTCAACGGCGGTTTGCACAAAGGAAACGTTTATATTAAATATATCATAAAACGTAAAAAAATAGCCCACACCAAGAATTCCAATAAAGATATATGATAGGCTCCATCCTGGAAGCGAGTCGAGTTTACTTATAACTTTTTTGGGGTCTATACTGTCATCAACCATAAAAACATTAAATGACTTCACTATTTAAATTTTATTGTGAGATATAATTATATTATAATCTTTCATGTAGTATTTGATTGTAATAATTTATACCAAGATTTTTCAGTCAAAGAAAGGTTTTATAAAGATTACATAAAAAATCAATTCTGTCAGTAAAAATTCAGATC
>NZ_LKBG01000008.1 GCF_001402945.1 Acidiplasma aeolicum | reverse complement strand
AATATTATTATAATATTTAAAAATAATCTATGCTTAAATATTTTGGCTTACTATGGATTTTATGCCAAAACATTCTGATAATACAGTGGTTGAGGATGGTTTTGAGGTAATAGGTGTAAATCCCATACCAAAAAATGAGAGAAATATGTCACCGTGGAAATTTTTTATATTTTGGGCAATGGCAAGTGGTGCCGCACTTGTTCCAATTGCTGGTAAGGAATTATATAATATGGGCCTTATTTATGCAATTATTGCAATTGTTATTGCCCTTCTTATAGGACTCATACCTGCGGGTTTGATCTCAGATATGGGCCGGCAGATACCGGTACCATCTCTTGTTGTTGCAAGAAAGACCTACGGGTATATGACCTCTGGAGCATATTCACTAATATTCACATTTTTAAATCTTGGTTATTTTGGCCTTAATGATAGTGTTGGTGCCGTAATATTAAGCAGCCTTACACATTCTCCAATTTTATACTGGTACATTATTATGGGGGCAATACAGATATTACTGGTACTTCTTGGTGCAAAATGGCTTGAATATTTCTTTAGGTACACAGCACCGCTTCTTGTAATTAGCTTTGGTATTTTAACATATTTTCTATTCACAACGTATACAATCAATGTTTCTAATCTTTTAAATCCTATCGGTAAGTATACATGGGGAGGTGCGCTGGATTTTCTACTGGGATTTTCGATACTTGCATGGACATATAAGATATCGACACAATCAAGATTTGGCAGGCCATTTTCTGGTAGAGAAAACAAAAAAACAAGGGCTGGATATTTTGTTGCGAGCCCCCTGGGAATTATGCTACCTGTTTTGCTGATGGGCATTGTTGGATTTTTTGGCAATAGTTTAAATCCTGGAAGTGGATGGAATATTGCAGTACTATCTTTTCCCGGTGTATCCGGAATAGACAGAATTATAATAATCATCGCAGCCATTCTTCTGGCATTATCATTGATACACCCAAATGCAATGAATCTTTATCCCGCAACTGCTGATTTATTAACATCAATACAGCCATTATTTGGTAAGAGTGTGCATGAAAAATGGGCACAGCCTGTCGCAACACTGCTCCTTGGCATTGGTGGTATAATACTGGCCATAGAGGGCATCCTCGCCCGTATATCCGGATTCATAGACATTCTCGAGGCAATTATATTTCCATTTACATTCATACTCATTTTTGACTGGTTCAAAAATTTAAGGCATACAACAAGAATAGGTGACTATTATAAAATACCAAGAAATATAAAAAATAATATTAAATTTGGAGCCCTTATACCAGCATCTATAGGCACTGTGATAGCCATATTTGGAATAGGCCCCTATGACTACATATTTGCCTATTTCCCAAAGGCACTCTTTGGATCGTTTATTGGACTTTTATTGTATATTGTCATATATTACATTAGACCAGACAGGGTTCAATTGTCTGAAAAACAGAATGACTATGATAGATTTAATATGGAGGCTGAGGATTCACAGTAATTTTTAAAAATAAATAAAAATAATCTTTTGATTTTTTTAATTAATAATTTTTTTTATTTAACCTCTGCAACCTTTTCAATTTTCTGGGATGAAAATTTTTTAAGTATTATTATTAATATAAGGCCAATTAAAATCCATACACCAACCATATATGCAGGAAGGTTTAATGGAAATGCAGGAACAGGATATACAGTGCTGAATATTGCAAATCCAATAAATATTATTGCTATTGCCGGAATAATTAAATCAGCAAATATATGGAATTCCTTCTCCCTTTTGGTGTATACAGGAAGGCTCAATGTTGCTATTGCATGCTGTAACATGAATGCTATTGATGCCGCGCCCTCTATGACCAGTGCACCTACAAATGGTCCAAATATTAATCCAGAAATAAGTGCAATAATAAATGAAAAAACTGCAGTTGTAAGTATTGCCTTATAAGGCGTACCATATTTTTTATGCGTTTCACTTAGATATGATGGTAATATATTGCTATCCCTGGATAAATAATAGAGCATCCTTGTTAAAGAATTATTAATGGCTATGCCAAAATCAAGAAAACTGTTTAATACTATTGCGGCAAATAGCCATCCACCAAAGGGCCCCAGAAATGTAAAATATTCTATAAGGCCTGGATCAGGCGATGACCCAAAGGATGATATATTATTTAATCCCCACCCAACAGTTAGTGCATATGCATTAAGCGCCAGTGGGATAACAACAATTAGCCATCCATATAGAATTGCCTTTTTAATCAATCTTTTAGGCTCCCTGGATTCCTCACCAAGGGCAATAACAGACCCGCTGCCACCGTATGAATAAAGACCAAATAATAATCCAAGACCTATAATAGAAAAATCATTTCCCACAGGTTTTGCTGTGAACACGGTTAATGTGTTTCCAGTACCAACCTTTATTATTATAATTATTGCACCTATGGTCAAAACAAGTGTCTCAATAATTCCCGTGTACACAGCATAATTTAATGAGACTCTCACACCACGATAAACAAATACAGTTGTAAATATTAGGGGTATTAGCATAATTGGTATCCATATATATGTAATTGACGAAATTTTTGGGGATATTAGAAAAATAAATGCGGCAAATGATAAAAGAGCAAATCCGGTATATGTCAAGAACTCATTAAAGAAGAACAACCATCCAGTTAAATCGCCGGCCGTTTTGCCAAGACCTGCCCTGGAAAATGCAGAATATCCGCCGGAGCTGGAGATTTTACCAGAAAACTGATAATTTGTGTTTAACCATAAGAGCACTATTAATGGTGCGAGCAAAAAAACCAGCGGTGTGCTGCCCTCTGCAACCAGTGCGGTTCCTGTTATAAGTATTGCAACCTCTGCGGCCGGGGCAACATGGCTGAAACTCTGGAAAATATCGTGCCACAATCCCACCTGATCCGGTTTTAAACTTCTTTCAGAATTCATGGCAGAATAAATATTTTGGTATAATAAACCTTTCCAGCTGTTTATATTACAAAATTTGACTTTTTATAAACATAATATTTTATTTTGTCGTAAAATAATTAAAATTTTATACAAAAATTCAGGGATATTTGGTTTGATTCCAGATTTATGATAATTATTTATAAAAAATATTTTAGGCAGGCCTTATTTTAGGCATTTTTTATTGCCATATGATCTCTAAAATTTATCGTCAATTGCTTAATTTTCATTTTTTTCCAGGCACTTAATTTTATATATGATTAAAAATTACGTTTAATATATAATTAAGGGCTTTTTTGTACTTTAAATCCTCGTATGGATTTAAAAATTTGGAGGTGTGAGAATGGTTTTTGATGCAATCGACAATTCGAGGATTAATAAGAATGGAATTAAATTATTTGCCCTGGCATCCACAGGTCTGTTTCTTGACGGTTATGACCTGTCCATAATTACCATGGCTGCCCTTGTTTTACCGGCACAGCTTCATCTCAGTGAACTTGAGTACATACTAATAGACATATCATCCTTTGCCGGAATGCTGGCTGGTGCACCGCTGCTAGGCATTTTATCAGACCGTATTGGAAGAAAAAAGATATTTGGCATAGACCTTATATTCTTTGTATTATTTGCAATTACAGCGGGGCTCTCAACAAATTTTATTGAGTTGTTTTTATCAAGGCTTCTTATGGGATTCGGCATTGGGGGTGATTATCCAATAAGCTCCACAATGATGTCTGAATTTTCACCAAAAAAAACCAGGGGAAAGCTTCTAATAACAATGGTTGGAATGTACTGGGTTGGGGCATTTGTTTCAGCAGCCGCCAATTACTTCTTCGTAATTTACTACGATTTCTGGAGATATACATTTATTCTGGGTGGATTAATGGCAGTGCCAATAATACTATTAAGGCTAAGTGTACCTGAATCACCAAGGTGGCTGGCATCTCACGGAAAAATAGAGGATGCGGAATATTCTGAGATTGAAATAGCCGGCAGATCGGATAATCTTAAAAATTCGGAATATAAAATAAAAACAAAATACGGCAAAACCTTTATTTTTGTAATACTTGCATGGTTTATATTTGATGTTGCTGCATATGGCATAGGATTTTATTATCCGGTAATATTCAGCACACTGGGATTTAAGCATCAGTTTAGATCAATAGCAGAGGCAAGCATGCTGATATCAATTGGTGGCATAATGGGATATATAATAGCAATGCCACTTGCAGACCGGCTTGGAAGAAGATTCCTTACAATTTCAGGTTTTTTCATAATGTCATTGCTTTTAATTCTTGGGAGCATCATTAAAATTTCAGGCCTTTATACAGTACCCTTCTTTTTCATATTTGTACTATTTGAGCAGTGGGTTGGGGCTGTAACATTATTTTATCCCACAGAATTATTTGATACTACTGTTAGGTCAACCATACAGGGCATTGCAACAGCAGTGTCAAGAGTTGGTGCCATAATGGGTATTGTCCTATTTCCATTATTTCCTGTATTCCATTCATTGTCAATATTTGCCGGATTTTCAGTTTTTGGGCTGATAATAGCAATCATTATGGCACCAGAAACAAATAAGAATTCCCTTGAAAAAAACGTTGAAACCTATACCGCTGCAAATATAAATAAATAACTATATTTTTTTAGTATTACAGAATTTTAAAATAATAATCATTTATTTATGTTCATGCTCTATATCTATGGAACTGTATTTAATAATGCATCCATTGTTGAAAGTTCCTTAAAATCTCTTGATAAAATTAAATGCAGGAAAAAATTTTTGATAGTTGATAATTTTTCAACAGATAATACTTATGAAATACTTATAAGACTTAAAAATATTTATGATATTGAAATTAGGAGGGTCAAATGCTCCAGGGGGATGGGAAGACAGCTTGCCATGGAAATGGCATATAATGAATCGGATGATATGGATATTTTTATGCAAGTTGACCTGGATACAATTTACAATGATAAATTTATAAGTCTTTTTAACAGTTTCCTTATAAATATTGATGATAATTCTGTTGCATTTAATTTTATTTGCAGAAAACGGGTTAATTTCAGCGTTCCATGGAGAGACCTTAATTACGGTGAGGATTTTGAAAGGATGGCAAGGTTCTTAAAAAATGGATACATTGTTTATAAGGTTCCAGAATATAATAAAATAGCAAATAACCAGCACGCAATTAAACGGGAAAGACGCTATGCTTCAGGATTAAAATATTTAAAAAGAATTCTTCATAATAATATTGATCTAATTAGAGGCTATGGTGTATCAAATTATAAACTCTTTAAGAAATTTTTTAAATCGGCAGGGTTTAAAAAAAGATCTTATATTTTTGTGTTCCTAATTTATTTATTTGTAAAAATCAGTGGACTTAAAATATATAATTATGGAGATTTCCTAAATAATGAGTATGTTAACAGCAACTCCCTGAATATATGCTCATATTTTAATTTTAAACATTGCAGCTGTGGCAAAACCCTCGCCGATGGCAAGTACAGAACCA
>NZ_LKBG01000007.1 GCF_001402945.1 Acidiplasma aeolicum | reverse complement strand
ACTGAAATGTATGGAATAATAAATTTAATTCACTCAGACCCTTTATTTTATGCACAATAATATGAATGATACATCTTTTTTTAGCCTGAAAATACGCCATGAGAATTGCTGGACAAATTACGTTCCAGAAAATTACAGGGATGTTCTCTTAGGGTATACATATAATGAAAATTCATTAAGGGCAATACGTTTTTCTAAATTTTATAATAAAAGTGATATACGTGAAATTAAGATTTCCATTAAAAAGGATAAATCGGTAAAAAATGTAAATATATATAACATTGATTCATCCTCTTCCATTTTATACATGGATGTTTCCTATGAAAATGCATTTATAGACAAATTAATAAAAAAAGCTATATATCCTTTAAAATCCAGTGTTTATAATAATACTGAAAATTATATATTTATGACAGAAAAATACAGGATAAATGACATTCTAAAAATAGCAGGAAATGATGTTTATATAAAAAATATAAGGGAGCTAAAGGCAGAGGAGGTTGTTCCAGAAATAAGCAGTTACATACTGGATATATTCCTTACGGATAAAGAAAAATTTGTATTAAAGGAGGCAATTGACAGTAAATTTTTTAACATACCAAGGGGGGGCATCAAATAAAGAGCTTGCCCAGAGATTAAACATAAGCAAGATGGCCATAAATGTGGAAATAAGAAGGGCAGTGAATAAAATAGTTAATAAAATTATACTTTAAATAAAAATTTTAATAATAAATAATATTTACTTTGTTTCCTCAATAGAGAAGGATGTTTCATTTCCCTCCATGTATGTTTTGATAACCTTATCTGTATAAAGTGAGAGTTTCGTTTGCCCATCGCCATCATAAATTAAACCTATAAGTGATGGTTTTTTCATTGCAAGATTAAAGAATGAACTCCAGAATTCACTTTCATATACCGGAACACCTGAATCATTCCTTGGAATCACATCCCCCACATTGTATATAAAAAGTGCTGGATCCTTTTCGCTTGAGCTTTTTGTTGTTATTTCGGCCCATAACTTCTCTGCAAGCAGAGTTGCATCATCGCCATCCCTTACAATAAGCCTGCCAGCATAATCCGCACTTAATGAAATTTTAACAACCTTGTATGCCTCGTCATCCGAAACTATATTTTTAAAAGGGTCAAACATGGCTGTCTGCAATATGAAAATTTTTCTGTTAGATTTTAGAATTTCCCCCATTAATTTTCTGGCAACCTCTAATTTTCCATCACCATTTTTACCGTACATTAAAATTTTATAATCGCTCGAGGCAATTTCCTTTAACTGGGCCATTCTGGAATCAAAGTTTATATCTGTTTCCGTCCCTCCAAAATTTTTTGATTCCAGATATTTATGGGCGATCTCACTGGCCTCGGGTCCACGGCCCTTGTTATCCAATCTCAGCTCTATCCTCTGGCTGTAATCCATAATCATCATTTTGGTTATCTCAGCCCTGTAAGTATATATAGTCCTTTTTTTTGTATTCATCATTTCTTTTATTGAAAACTTAACTTCCGGGTCAAAGATTTTATATGTAGGTTTTTTTATATTCTTCCATGTAAAATCAATGTCTATATATTCCCTGAATTTTTTCAATATATCCTGGTTCTGGGTCCTGCTATCAGCAAATTCGTGTATGATTTTCTGATTTTTTCTTACATGTTTTTCCTTTTCTATCAAAATAATTCTTACCCTGAATTTGTCCTCCTTAATTGAATATTCAAAATCCTCTGATTTTTTATTATATTCATAAAACCAGATTAAAATTCCCTGATTTTTATCAAGGCTTGAGAGAAATGCTTTTAATCCCTTTAATTCTATTCCGGTTTCATCATGGTCTGAATAATAATATGGATCATTTAACCTTACAGATATATATGAATTTCCTGCCTTGGGCAGTGAGTCTATGGGGTCTATGTCTATTGCCTCCTTAACAAATGATGGCCTGCTGTTTGTGTATATATAAACATTAACATCATCAGACTTCTTATAATAAAAAACACCAAAACGGTTTCCAAGCGTGCTAAATAACCTTTGATTATAATCATCGTCCTTTATACCATTTATAACCTCAAACCACTTGCCCTCCTGAGACATTTAAAGACCTTAATTATTATAATTATTGGATATACTTAAATTTTGTCATGCAGCGTCATTCAGTAAATTTGATTTATATAATTTTAGGGCAGGATATAAAAACTATTATAATTGCAAACACATTATTGTTCATAAATGTATTCCATAGGCATAGATATAGGAACTGAAAACTCTGCAGCGGCCATAACCACCATTATTAATGGGTCAATGAAAAGTGTTATAATACCATCAGGTGAAGGCACTCCTGATGGAAAAACGACCCCAAGTTATATAACATTTGCAGGGAAAAACATATATACGGGCATGCCGGCCAAAAAAATGGAAAAAATTTATCCTGACGGGACAATTAAAAATTTTAAGAGGAAAATTGGTACTGATTATCTCTTTAAAACCGGTAATGAATTCCATACACCACAGGAGTTAACAGCAATTTTACTTACAAAAATAAAAATGGATGCCGAGATATATCTTAAGGATAAAATAAGGGATGCCGTTATAACAGTTCCTGCCTATTTTAATGACAATCAGAGGAATGCAACCAAGGTTGCAGCAGATCTTGCCGGAATTAAGGTTAAAAGGCTGATAAATGAGCCCACTGCTGCGGCAATTGCCTACGGTTTTAACCAGTTTCTGGATGAAAGGGAGCTAAATGAAAATGTAATTGTATATGATATGGGTGCCGGAACGCTGGATGTGACAATATTAAATATAAGGAAAAGAACATTTAGTGTACTATCAACATCCGGGGATACAATGCTCGGTGGAATAGAAATGACCAATGCATTATATAACCATCTTAGGTCAGTTTTTATTAAAAATAACATAAATATTGATTCCTCTGAGAAAATATTTTATCTTAAAGAGTTTGCAGAATATGCAAAGATATGGCTTACCTATAATTATACCATCAGCTTTTCACCCTCCAGTGTGCTATCCGGTGATTTTACAGGCCGTGGAAACATTAATATTGAAATAACAAGGGATGAGTTTAATTCAATTATAGAACCAATAATTGAAAGGTCATTTAGGGCAATAGATGAGGCCTTTTATAAATCAGGCATAACAAAAAACAATGTAAATCATTTAATTTTTATAGGTGGTCCAACTAAAATACCGTTCTTACAGAATACGGTTGAAAAATATCTTGGCATAAAGGCACTTTCAGGAATAGACCCAATGTACACTGTTGCCATAGGTGCATCAATTATAGCCGCATCAAAAGCTGAAATAAGGGAGGCCATAAAAACTGGAATAATATTTAAGGATGTTACACCCTTAACACTTGGCAATGTAATAATTAATGATATAGTCGTGCCAATGATCCCAGCAAATACCAGAATACCATGTTCTGTAACAAAACCCTTTACGACCGTTAGGGACTATCAGAAGGAAATAGTCATAAAGATTGTTCAGGGTGAAAGACCAATAGGAAGCTACAATGAATTGATTGGCGAGTTAAGATTAACAGACCTAAAGCCGGCGCCAAGGGGAGAGGTAACAATAGATGTAACATATGTAATAGACCGGAATGGTATTTTAAGGGTAAGTGCCAGGGATTCATCAACAGGATCAGAGAATCATATAATTATTAAAAAACCCATAAACATGGACCCTGAGAAAATTGAAAGGATAAAAAGGGAGGTTAAAAAATATTATGATTCAGATATGCAGATTAAAAACATAGCAGAATTGATGAATAATGCGAATGAAATGCTTTACAGGCTAAAAACAATTGCAAATTTTCAGTCCGCCTCTGGAAAAATATCCTATTATAATATAAGCCAGGACATAATAAAACTTACAGATCTTATTAAGAACAAGGATATTAAAAATCTAAAAAATTTAATTGAAAAATTAAAAAAGGACTATAATATTAATTATTAGCGGAGATTAAACTCCCCGGCCTCTCTTAATACCTCTGGTTTTTTCTTTATATAATGCAACGTTATTGAAATTCCTCCACCAAGCACCCAGATTATGGTGAATATAAACGATGCAAAATATGCTGTATTTATTCCTGTTGGATTAAGCATATACTTGTATATGATGTTGTATGCAGTGAAATATATGACAATGGCACCTATTATGGTGGCAGCCGATGGGGCAATTCCATGTTTTAATATGCTAAATTTATTTATCCTTCTTGTATAAAATGTTAATGATGTGTTGGCGAGTATATGTACTATTATTATTGAAATTCCGGTTCCAGCCTCCAGAACAAACGCAGCATTCAATGGTCCAAAAATAAGGCCAACTATGACATCAAGTATAAATGAAAATACTGCCCAGGTAATTACCGCATTTGCCGGTGAGTGATATTTTTTATTTATTTTTCCGAGCTTGGAGGGAAAAACAATGTTATCCCTTGCAGCAGAATACCACCATCTGCTAACTGCAGTTGCCTTTGAAACCCCATTTGATAAATAACTGTTTAAAGTAAAAACTATTAGAAGTATAAGTCCAACAGGTCCCAGGTACCTGTAAAATACAGTTAGACCCGCATCAGGATGGCTTGCAAAGCTTCCGATATTTGAAATTCCCCATCCAACGGTAAGGGCATATGCAGATGGTATGAGTGCAATGGCCGTAAGTATCATGGCAAAAACTATGGATTTACCTATATTCTTTTTTGGTTTTTCTATCTCCTCGGAAACTGTTGTAACAACTCCGGATCCCGTAAAATCCAGTATTGAGAACACGGATGCAAACATAATGGATGAAAAACCAAGTGAATATTTTCCAGTAACCTCAAATGGTATAAGCGAATTCCCGGACCCAACCCTTATAATTATTATAATTGATCCAATTAAAAGGAATAATATCTCCATTAAACCGGCTATTGCAGTGTAATTAAGGGACGGCCTTATTCCAAGATATGTTACTGTGACAATAAAGGCTGTGAAAAGGCCTGCAAAGAGTATCCATACATAAGGAATTGATGTTATTGCTGGATACATTAAAAATATGAAACTTGAAAGACCAAGTATTCCAAAGGCTGCACCTGTGACATCATAGTACATAAAGCTAAGCGCTGTAATGGGCCCCATGGCACCATCCTCTGTGGCCCCTGCTGCATATGCATAGTAGCTTCCGGCATTTGATTTGAACTTTGATAGCTCAAATGGTGTGACCATCCAGAGTGCGTAAATTATCCATCCAATTATTACTGATAGCACTGTTTGCGCACCAGATATTGAAAAGGATGCAACCAGCAGTATGGCAATATCTGCTGCAGGGGCAACCTGGCCAAGGGATTGAAACGTTCCCTGCAGCAATCCTATTGAATTTCTTTTTAATTCTGTTTTTTGCACAGACATTATAAACACCAATAATTAATTTAATAGTTGAATATTATATTAAAATTTTTTGTTAATTATATTCGAATTTTAAGTGTA
>NZ_LKBG01000006.1 GCF_001402945.1 Acidiplasma aeolicum | reverse complement strand
ATCTAATTATTTTAAATTCAATTAAATTAAATAATTTTATTTTTATGCGAAAACTTATAAAAGAAATAGCCTTACTGCTATTATGCCTGATTATTATGTTGATGGAGAGGAGAAATTTGGATTATTAACAACGTCATTTTACTCAATTTTTGCATGGCGCCTTCTGAAAAAGCTGTATAATTTTGCAATTTATGAGTTTGAGGGATTATCACCGGAAACCATCCTTGATATAGGGGCCGGGCCGGGAAGGCTAACAGCCATGGTTGCGAAGAAATTTCCTGATGCACAGGTATATGCAATAGACCCATCAAAATACATGGTTGATGCGGAGCGTAAGCTTTTTAAAAAGGAAAATTTAAGGTGCACATGCGAGCAGGGAAGCAGCAGGGATATTCCATTTAATATAAATTTCGACCTAATATTTTCAAGTCTTTCATTCCACCACTGGAAGGACAGGGAGAAAAGCCTTGAATATATACTTGGCCGTTTAAATAAAGGTGGTGTGTTTATCATTATAGAGTATTATAATGAATATTATAAATCAAATCTATCGGCATATAAACGCCATTCTTTATCAAAAAAATACGCGGAATCACTTAATTACGATGGGTATGAAAAAACTATTGATGTAAGGGGTAATTTAATAGCACTAAAATTTAAAAAAATATGATAAATTATTCCATAAATAAAATCATTTTAAATTAAAAAATTGATTATTAATTCTGTGATGATCCAAGCCTATTTATTAATTCATCTACCTTTTTTTCTATATCTGCATCCATTTTTAATGTTTCCGGCCAGACCCTGTTATAATTCTCCTCCTTTGTTTTTCTTGTGGCATCTATGCCCATCTTTGAACCATAATTAAATATGCGTGCTGGATGATCCAGACTGTCAGTGGGCGTTCCCGGTATGATAAAGACATCACTTGAAGGATCTATTCTTGTTGTCATTGCCCACATTACCTGCTTCATATCATGCACGTCCACATCATCATCAACAACAACCACTATTTTTGTTAATGCCATCTGGCCTGTGCCCCAGATTGCGAACATAACCTTCTTGGCCTGACCTGGATAGCGTTTTTTAATGGAAACAACTATCATGTTGCTGACCACGGTCTCCTCAGGTATGTTCATATCAACTATTTCAGGAATCTGAATCTGAACAAGAGGCAAAAACATCCTCTCTATTGCCTTTCCTATTCTGACATCCTCATGCCATAGTTTGCCGACAATGGTGGTCATATATATTGGATTTTTCTTTTCGATTATCTTCTTAATATGAAAAACGGGAAACTGTTCCTCAAGAGAATAATAACCGGTGTGATCACCAAATGGGCCCTCGACCCTGGTCTCAGACGGGTCTATATAACCCTCAAGAACTATTTCGGAATTTCTAGGATATTCCAAATCAACTGTTTCTCCCTTTATTAGCTCAAGGGATTTTCTTGCCAGTAAGCCCCTGAATGAAAACTCATCAATGCCATTGGGCAGCGGTGCAATTGATGAAAAGAATGTAAGTGGGTCAGTGCCAATGACCACAGCGACATCCATTGTTTTTGATTCCTTCTTATACTCGCTAAAATGTTCTGCTCCACCCTTATGTATATGCCAGTGCATTCCTGTTGTTTCATTATCAAAAACCTGCATTCTATAGGTCCCCACGTTTCTCTGTCCCGTGACCGGATCCTTGGTAATAACCAGCGGCATTGTAATGTATTTTCCCCCGTCCATTGGCCAGTTCTTTGTAATTGGATACCTTCCAAGGTCAACCTTTTCAAGAACGTTAAATTCAGAGGATTTTCTCTGTTCAACCTTTGGCCTGATTCCACCCAGTTCCTTCATCATCTGAAGGCCCCTTGAAATCATGGATTCGGTATCATCCGGAATTCTAACCAGATTCTTCAATCTAAGGCCAACATTATATGGTTTGTCCCCAAGTATATTTTCTATTTTTTGATCTGTTGAAAAGAAATTACCTGCCACAGGTATGTCTGAATTTTTTACGTTCTCAAAAAGCATCGTCCTCTTTTTTCCTATCCTTTCCTCCTCGCTTAATATGTATGTAAGTTCAAGATCAGGGTCAACCTCATCTGTTACATGCACCAGATCATTGTTTTTCTCTTGGAATTTTAAATAATCCCTTAAATCACTGAATACCATAAATATATAATGTTAAAATTAAATATAACCTTATGCCAGTGATTAAGATGATGATTTTTATTAACCATTCTAACAAAAACCCTTGGTAATTATTATCTCTTTGATGCTTAAACTTCCTGGATATAAGCCAATACCATCGAGCCATACTTCTTATTTGGCTTTACAGTATGTCCTATTTTTTATCCATTGCATATCCATATAATGTTTTTTGATATAATTAAAAGATTAATTGCCTCATTTGTTCCTATGATTAATATTCTAATATTAATATATAAATATATTATTTTTAATAACTATACAATGGACTTTCAGCCATATAAATTAAAATCTAAATGAATATCTGCGCGGCCTTATAACCTCATAATAAAAGTCCATAAAAGCCAAAATGATAGCAAATATGCCAGCTATTATAATTGCAATTCCAGCGAGAATCATAAGAATCTCCACCGGTATGGATATACCATGTGGAATAATCATGGTATATGCCGAGATTAAATAGGAGCCACCAGTTATCATGCCAACACCAAATATTAGAATTCCAAGCTCAACACCTGTGCTTCTGAGAAAGTCATTTAAGAGGCTGTTATCCTTAAAAAGAAATGCAAGAACGTAAAATATCTCAAAAATTATAAACGCCTGGGCCCAGAGAGATGAATTAAAATAAAGTGGCATGATAGAGGAGTAGAATCCAAGAGGAAAAGTTTCTATGGAAATGTATATTAGCACTGTTGCAACTATTATTATAACCCTTGAAATTATCTCATCCTTTTTAAAATAATAATATAACACTGCAAGGATGGTTCCAACTATGCCGGTGATTCCGCCTGCAATGCCAATCTTTAATGAGGCATCCATAAATATCTGGGATATAAAAAACACAAAGAACATAATGACAGAAAAAAATATGAGCTTGTCACTTATTTCGAATTTATTTAGCCTAAAAAACATAATGTTATTTATTATATAAAAAAGATATCCCAGAATTATCAACAGAATACCTGCCTTAAAAATTGCATTGTAAGGTTCAAATATATAATAGATAGCATATATAAAACCTGATAATATTACCAAGAATACTGAAATAAGTATAAGGAATTTAGACATCGACATAAGCCTGTTCATCGTTTCATTATCGTAAAAATTTCTGTTATAAAGGTATTTTTTTAACATTAACGGTAAATGTAAATTATATTATATAATCTCATCTTTTTTTATCACACTGTATCTGCCAGTTAACCAGACTGTTAATAGGATTGATCAGGGCATTTCCCTTTTCCGTCAGTTTATAAACAATATTTACCGGATTAATGTTTTTTATGTCCTTTTGTATTATCCCATGGGCCAGTAGTTTTTTTAAAGAATCGGAAAGTGCCTTGGGGGTTATGCCATTAATATTTTTTAATAGTTCATTGAAATGAAATTCACCTGTCTTGAGCATATTTACTATTATTAGGTCCCATTTGCCATTTATTTGATTTATCAGTTCCTGAAACCTTTTATCGGATTCCAAAAATTACACCTCCCTTTCCTGATATCTTAAAATTGTTCCATTACAGTTTATATCCATAGAACCGTAATAAGTCTTTCCCGCACTGGAATATGAAATTTTTAGACTCCATTTTTTCAATCCTGTATAATAAAAAATTTCATTGATCTTTATATCGTCTGCATTGACCATTTTTGCGATTGCACTGGAAATTAATTTTTTAGTTTCCTCAATATTATTTATATTCAGTTCATAGGTCATGGTCTAAAAATATAAAATTGGTTATTTATTTTTTCCATTGGGCATCAAAAATAGTTTATTAGTAAATATTTTATTACACAATATTTATATACTCCTTGATAATCATGTATCTCTATCTGGCGTATTAAATAAAAATTTGGTGTGATGACTATGAATAATGTTAATTATAATAAAAAATATGCCAATTTCGTTTTAATTTTACTTGCAATGATTATCATGGCGGTGATGTACGTTGAGGGCATGCTTACACCTTCACTGCCAAGTATTGCAGAGGGATTTCATATATCTGTGGATCAGGTAAGCCTTGTTCTTTCAACATATCTCCTAACGGGTGTGGCCCTAAGCCCTGTTATTGGGAAACTGGCCGATCTCTGGGGTAAGAAAAAGATGATGTCGGTTGTCATGATTTTATATGCAGGTGCCGTATCTGTTACAGGTTTTTCCCCGAATTTTACATTTATGGTAATATCCAGGGCAGTTCAGGGTATTGGACTAACAATCATGCCACTTGGCATGGCACTGGTGAGGGAGCAGTTTCCACGGGAACTGGTACCCAAGGCCCAGGCATTAATAAGCGGTATGTTTGGTGCCGGTTTTGCGATAAGCCTGCCGCTTGGATCATTAATATCAAATTATTTTGGATGGAGGATGACATACCATACTGCAATACCATTCATCGTTGCACTGGCAATTCTGACAATATATAAGGTTCATGAATCAGATTACAGAAGACCAGAGGTTAAGGTTGATTATATCGGTGCAGCACTTCTCGGTGTCCCACTTGCACTGATAGTTCTTTCAATGTCAGAGGGTTCATCATGGGGATGGAATTCTGCCCTGTTTCTGAGCATGATTATAACAGGTGTAATCCTTTTCATACCCATGTTTATATACGAAAAACATTACTATAATAGGGGTGGGGAGGCCATATTTGACATGAAGTTATTATCTGAAAGAAATGTGCTTACCGCAAATATTGCACTCTCAGTTTCAGGAATGGGCATGTATTTATCCATGCAGTCTCTTTCATACAAATTTGAAACACCAAAGCCCTTTGGGTTTGGGCTATCAATACTTGGAACAGGGCTTTCACTGGTATCATTTGCAATAGGCATGATCGTATTTTCTGTAATCACTGGAAGGATTATATCAAAGTCAGGAATAAAGCCCCTGGCTGTTGCCGGTTCTCTTATCACAGCATTAGGATTTTACTTATTATCAACATCACCTGATTTTATAATGACAATAATTTATGAATTTATTATAGGCTCAGGAATGTCAATAATGAACGCCTCAATAATCAATCTACTTGTGCTGTCTGTTAATCCCAAGGATATGGGGCTCGCAACATCAATGAACAGCACATTCAGATATATAGGCAGCAGTATTGGTGCACCCGTGGCTGGCACAATATTATCACTTTATACTGTTGCTTTTGCAATAAGAACATCCACAGGATTGACAGTTTTTTCATTCCCAGATAAATTTGCATACCACATTGCCTTTATAATAGGTGCGCTGTCATTTCTGGCATCAGCTTTCATAGTCCTTATGGCACATGAGGTTCTCGGCCATCGCACATCCACAGGAGTTAAAAAATCTGAAGAATCAATAAATAATAATGCAACAAATGAACTCACAAAACTATAATTTTAAAAAATCATTAAATATATTTGATTTTAAAAAAATTAA
>NZ_LKBG01000005.1 GCF_001402945.1 Acidiplasma aeolicum | reverse complement strand
AAGCACCCTGGAAAATGAGGCGTCAGTGGATGAAATCAAAATGGCAATGGACCTAATAAAAAAACAGAGTGGTAATTAATGGAAAATATAAAGGAAATTGATAATGAAAATAAGGCAATGATAAAAATTGCCGAGTCCAATCCAATGGAGGTTAATCAGATAAATAAGTCCCTGCTTGCTGATCCTGCACCCCTTGGACTTGCAGCCTTTGGTTTTACAACATTTTTATTGAGTTTTGTCAATGCCGGAATATTATCCGGCACTGCAGTATCTGTTGTTATGCCACTGGCATTTTCCTATGGCGGATTTGCACAGCTTCTAACCGGTGCATTTGAAATGCGCAGGGGGAACACCTTTGGTTTCACAGCCTTTACATCCTACGGTTCATTCTGGTTCTTTTACGGTCTTCTGGTCTTCTTCAGCTATTTAAAAATTATAACAATTTCTGTGCATGCACTTGGCATAGCCCTGATCCTATGGGGGCTTTTTACACTTTATATGTGGGCAAACGCAATGAGACTAAATTTGGCCCTAAATATGACATTTTTATTCCTGTGGCTTGCATTCATGGCCCTTGGTTTCGGTGCATATTATTCAAATACCACACTTACCAGAATAGGTGGAATATTTGGATTCATCACCGCATTTTTCGCTGTATACACAAGCTTTGCAATAATAAGCAATTCAATAAAGGAAAAAACCCTTCCCCTTGGCTCTCCATGGTTTAAAAAATAATCATTTAATTTTTTTTATTGTTTTTAACAGCATGCCGGTTTTTATTAACGTATCAGGGCTGTCAATAATTAAATGCCTCACTGGATATTTTTGAGGGTCATATGAATCAACATGAAGCTCATAATGATCAGTAAATTCAACAAGATGGATTCCCATTGTGGACTTATATATGCCTGATCTGTAATCACGTATCTGGCCCCTTATCTTTCCAACAGATCTCCTGAATATTCCAGATTCCTCTGGTTTATTGTCAATATTTTTGCTTATCTCAATTTTCCCCTCAAGCACTGCCAGTGCACATAGGGAGTTCCATACATCATACATAAACATTATAATATAATAAATAATAAAAATCTATTGCCATGAAAAATGTTTAAATATGTTAGTGTAATACTAATTTTATATGTATGATAATAAAAAAGCCACAGAATATGAAAACAGGCTAAAAAAAGGGCAGGTTGGGACCTGGGGTGCCATAGCGGAGGAAATATCAGCAATGGCCCCAGCATGTGATGCAATAGCCTTTGTGGTATCCTCGGCAATTTTCGCATTCTTTTTAACACCATTATCATTTATAATCGCAACATTAACCATGTTTTTGGAGGTAAATACATTATATCATTTATCAAGAAGACATGCCAGCGCAGGGGGGTATTACGGTTATATTGCCAATGCATTTGGCCCTGTTCCTGCAATAAGTGCAGGATTAATGTATCCGATGTACCAGATAGTGAGTACCGCTGCAATTCCGGTTTTCGTTGCCGGTGTTGTGCTGCCGGGCGTTGTTAAATATTTCCTTGGAATTGGCATGCCAGCATGGATATGGATACCATTCATACTTGCATTTATAATTATACCCATAATGATAGCAATAATAGGAATCAGACCACAGATGAAATACATAAAATACGCATCATTTTTTGAGTTGATTTTCCTTGCCACATTATCTGCAATTATAATAATAAAGGCTCCTGATAACACAGTCAATGTATTTAATCCATTTGCGTGGCCACAGTACTCATCATGGTTTGCACCTGAGGGTGGCCCTATAGCAGGTGTTGGCCTTGGCATGATATTTGGTTTAACAAGTTTTATAGGCTACGGTGGATCAGCCCCTCTGGGTGAGGAGGCCACAAACCCAAAGGCCATAACAAGGGCACTGACAGTTGGCCTTCTGCTAGTTGGTATTGTATTGACAGAGGTTGCATACGCTCAGATCGTTGGCTGGGGGATACCAATGATGCAAACGTTTTCATCCAGCGGTATTCCTGGAATTATTGTTGCAACTGCATACACAGGTATAGTTGGCGGTGTTTTATTTTCTCTTGTTGCATTTAACTCTGCATTTTCTGATTCTGTTGCAATGCAGGCCAATGCGGGTAGAGTGTATTTTGCCATGGGCAGGGACGGAATTATACCAAAATTCTTTTCATATATACATAAAAAATATGTAACTCCATCAAAGGCCCTTATATTTGTGGCTGTTTCATCCTCAGTTATGGCAATTATATCGACATTTTTAATTGCAATGGGTGCCGGGGTTAATCCATACACACTTTTAACGAGCAGGGCCAGTGATCCGGTTATTGTTAATGCATTAACCGATTCCTTCCAGTTTTTAACAACCATGGCACTTGCCGGATTAATTATTACACACGTCCTTTTAAATACCAGTGTTATGACAATGTTCAGAAGATTAAAGGAAAAACATGGAAATATACTGGATAAAATAAAACACTTTACAGAGCATTATGCATTTCCAGCAATTGCCACCGTCATATTCCTTTTTGTTCTCTATGAATCAGTGGTGCCACCAGTGTACCCAATAACAGATGCAATCATAATAATAGGTGTTTATACATTATTTTCAGTAATTTATGCATTTTACATAAAATATAAAAAACCTGATGTTGCAAGGAGGGCGGGAAAGACCGTAAACCTGGTTGATGAGGAGCATAACAAAATTTAAATTCTTTTTTTATAATCAGGTGAGTATTCTATTAATTTTTTTGTATATTCATTTTCAGGTTTATTCATGATAGTATCAGTATCATTTTCCTCAATGATTCTGCCTTTATTAAGTATATAAATATAATCGGATGCGAAGGCCACACGGTTTATATCATGGTCTATATAAATTACAGAAATGGTTTTCCTTATGCTTTTTAAGAGTGAGAGCATATAAAATAAATTAATGGGGTCAAGCATTGAAAAAGCCTCATCCAGAACTATATATTTTGGATCAGGAATAATTGCAATTGTAAATGCAAGTTTCTGCATTTCTCCACCGGATAGTGTATTTACATATTTTGATCTATAATCATCATAATCAAGCCTGGTGGATTCAAATTTTTTTATTGAGCTTTCAATATCCACATTGTTTAATTCTGATGCGGTCATTATGTGCCATTCCACTGTCTTAACCATATTTAATGAAATGTAAGGGTCCTGAAACACATAGCGTATATAATCATATTTTTTCTCTTGGGAATTATCATAAAGAACCTCACCGGAATAATCCCTGTCATAACCAGATATTATATTTGCCAGTGTTGTTTTTCCAGAACCAGATGAACCAGTTATTCCATTTATAATATTTTCCTTAAAAATCGTTGATATATTATCAAGGGCATAAAAATCGGAATATCTAAAATTCCCGGTTTTAATTTTATATTTTTTTGTTAAATTAATTATTTTTATCATCCTTCCACCCAGGATATCTTATGCAGCGGTAACCATGACCATTAATGTTTTTATACGGTATATCGTTTTCACATTCATTATTTATGTATGGACAGGAATTTATAAAAACGCAGCCACCGTGCCTATCATTTTTTACCGGCCTGTAAACCAGATTTTTATTGGAATACAACGGAACATATTTCAGAATCATATCAGTGTATGGATGGAACCTGCATTTTAACAAATCATTAAAGTTTGCATCCTCTATAACCATGCCGTTATACATTATGTATATTCTATCTGCTATTTCAAAAAGTGCATTGACATCATTGCTTGAAATTATTATGGACGTTTTCTTTTTTATTTCCTTAAGAATTTTAAGTAACTTATATGTGGATATTGAATCAAGGCCTGTTGTGGGTTCGTCCAGCATCAGTATTTTTGGTTCCTTTAGCAGTGCCATGGCAATCACAACCCTGTGGCGCATGCCATCACTTAACTGTAAGGCCTTCATTTGAAGTATTGCAGGGTCAAGTGACAGTTCAGAAAATAGTGATTTAACATAATTTTCATCAAATGATTTCCAGTCATATAATTTACCAATCTGGAAATTAATGCTCTTTAATGGTTTAAGGCTGTTAAATGAATCCTGCTTAACATATATTGCATTATTTCTAAATTCTGAATAATTGCCCTTTTCAAATATGCTCTGACCATTGTATATTATATCACCGCTGCTTGAATAAATTTCACCCATTATGGCCCTTAACAGTGTTGTTTTACCTGATCCATTTGGGCCGAGGATGCCTATTATTTCATTTTCCCCAACAGTGAGATTAATATCTTTTATAACTTCATGGTATTTTTTATCCTGATAATAACCTGAGGATAGGTTTTTAATAATAAGCACGGATTATTATTGTAAATGTATATATAAATATTAGTATTATACTAAAAATTAGAATGTTATAACTGAATAGCCCTCATCAACCCTTTTGGCTGTTTCAACACCACCCATAACATCCCTTATCCCATCAAATATTATTTCGGGGTTTAATCCGAGGCCCTTTAAAGAAACCTTGCAGTACATAACATCTATATTTAATTCCTTCATATTATTGATCATATCCAGCATTGGTTTGGAACCGCCTGAATCCTTTAACAATGTTTCCACCCCACGGCCCAGGAACATAAAGGCAACGGTGGCGCCTGCATTCTTAACTGCATTGTATGCAAAATTCATGGCCATGTTGGCCCTGTTTATATCATCCTTTCCTGCTGTTGATATAACAAATAATTTAGCCATATATGGTAATAGTTTAATCGATAATAAATTTTTATTACATTTTTAAATCATATAAATGCAGGCAATTAAATATCAATGTATTAAAAACTAAACAGTATCCCAACGAAAACCGCCATGAGTGTTGAGGCAGCATTGACCTGCCCCTTGGTCATTTTATTTTTATTTTCAAATACCGCACCAAGTATGCTATCAAACTGGCATCCAAGGAATCCTAAAAATGTAATAATCAATATACTTATAATATTTATATTATGAAAATTAAGAACTGAATAAGAAAATGCAATAATAAAGGCACCAAAAACCGCCGCAAGCTCTCCCAGCAATGAAATCCCGCCATTAATGCCGGGCACAATTTTTTTAAAGTTTGTTATTAATCTAACATTCTTATCGAAAACCCCTATCTCAGATGCGAATGTATCTGCATTTACCGACGCAAATGATATGCTGAAGAGTTCAAAATAGGGCAGATTGTATACCTTAAATACGTTAAAAACTGCTATGATTAACCCAATCAGTGCGGCATATATAACATTGGATGCATGGCGCTCCCCATCGCGCCCCTCCTGAAGCTTCATTTTTGCCTTTTGTTGTATCCTATATTTTGTTGCCATAAACGCAGTGGCGGCAAATATAAGCATTAAAATAAGCCAGTAAATTGAACCCGCAAATGTTATAATTATTCCGACGATAAGTGCTGCAATTGTGCCCTTTAGATCAAAAACGTTGAAAACAAGTGAAAGAACAAAGAGGGACGAAAGGATTAATATTGCAGCGACAATATAGTCTACGCTAATTATCATCACCGGTTTTGATTTTATTTTTAAACTTATTTATTGTCAGACACATAAAACATAGATGCAATACAATATGCTTATAAATAATTTTGTTTTGGCAAATTT
>NZ_LKBG01000004.1 GCF_001402945.1 Acidiplasma aeolicum | reverse complement strand
AACGCGTGGGAAGGCAGTGTCAGTATGGGCAACATTTTTTGGTGCAGGCCTTTTTAAATACCCTAAAGAGGCTAATGAGAGGGTAAATCATTCCATGGGTTTATGGGGAATAATGATGCCTGGTTTTATGCAATTTCTCACAGGAACATACCTTTGGTTGGGGTTAACAATTTTTCATGCCTTCAGATCTTCACCAATACTTTATATGGCTGCCCTTGCCTTTACGGCATATGGTGTTCATTGGTTTGCACTTGGATATAATAAATACAAGGATGCAGATACAACTGTGGATGGCTTCATGGCCATCGGTTTCCTCTGGATATCCATAGTGGGTGCTTTAATATTCTTTTTGGGAAAGGATGTACCTGTTGGTATACTCTTTGTACTTCTGGCGTTAATATATATAAATGATATACCTGCAAGTCTTGCTCATTCAAAGACATGGGGAAGAACAAAAGCATTCTTTCAGTTTATAACCGGCATATGACTAATGTATCTCATGTTTGCAGCAGCAATGAATTTTGCACTTGGATATCATTTATTTCTTTGATAAATATTTTATATCTAATTTTTATGTATTATGGATGGCAATTTTTTCCTTTTTTGGGTCCTCAAAATCTGGAAAAACAACAGTAATATATGATTTAATAAAACGCTTGCATAAGGATTTTAAAATAATGTATATAAAGGATATACCACATGATAATATATCTCTGGATACAGAAAACAAGGATACATGGAAAATGGAAAATGCAGGTGCTTATATTACATATGGATTAACGCCGTCAAAGTCATATAAGATGATTAATTCTCATTTAAATATTGATGATATAATAGCTGAAAATAATGCGGATATAATATTTATTGAGGGTTTTAAATCATATAAAAAAGCCATAAAATTCCTTGTGCTTGGTAATGAAGATTTTTTAAAATATGAACATAATTATATAATAAAAGCAAACAATAATGAATACAATAAAAAATGCATTATTTACCCAGATGATTTTGATAAATTATTAAGCATTATTTTAAATACAGTTTAAGTATTTGTTTACAAAAATTAAGTCATCATAATAATTAACACTTTTTAATTTTATTGTATCTTTTTTAATATAACTTATGTTATTTAGTTCCATAAATTTTT
The DNA here is from genome assembly GCF_001402945.1 of Acidiplasma aeolicum. Classification (GTDB taxonomy): domain Archaea; phylum Thermoplasmatota; class Thermoplasmata; order Thermoplasmatales; family Thermoplasmataceae; genus Acidiplasma; species Acidiplasma aeolicum. The sequence continues at coordinate 4,567 of NZ_LKBG01000004.1, read as the reverse complement.
TAACACTGCTGCCTCCAGAGTTTATGTAATTTTCCATTTTATCATATATTTTATAATTGTATATAGAAAATAATGGTTCATAATAATTATGATTTAAAACCGATACTGTATTTTTATTATAATTATCAATCAATTCCTTTATTATATCATGATCTATAAGCGGCATATCCCCGCCGACGGCAAAAAATTCTTTGAAATTTTTAATGCAGTAAAGTATTGAATTTATTAAAACGCCATTTGTATGATCATATAATACATCACAGTATTTGCACTGCAAAGAAAAATTTTTTGTAAAGAGTGTAATTTTATCAAATAGACCTGTTTCATATAATATTCTAGAAATTCTATTTATCATCGTTTCATTGCATATTATTTTATTATGCTTGTCTTTTAATCTTTCACTTTTTTTAGCAAATATTATTGCCATCATAGATTATCATTAATAAATGCTTTTAATTCATTATAATAAATACTGTTCTTATTTATATAAAAATAAAAATAAATATTATCAATGAAATCAAAATTCAAATTATAATATTCAGCATAATTCTTATATGTTATCCCGACATCGCAACGCTTATTTTTGACGTAATCGGCTATTATATTGGGATTATCAAGATAAATAATATTTTTGGTATTCAATTTATCATACGAGTAATCATACAGGCCTGATCCCTTATATAAAATCGCAGCTGTGTCATAATTTCTTTTGCTGTAAACAAAACCGTATGGTGTACCAATTTTAATTATATCATAGTTTTTATTTTCAGGGTTATTTTTATAATTTAAAATATATAGATCAGCCTCATTATTCTCCATGGATCTTATAATGTCATTGTATCCTGATTCTATGAATATTGATTTTAATCTTATATTATACGGCATATCCTCAATTAATGGTGAATACTGACCGTATATAAGAATATCAGGTATGTTATTATTAAAAATATTAACTTTAATTTCTGTATTTTTCTTTAAATATTCTGACGTTGAATTTATGATAGAAAAACCGTTGGCCCTCATTATTCGGGATATTGACCCTGAATTGCCATGAACCTGATATGCATAATATTTTTTATCCTTTTTTAATAATTTTATTAAAAGCAAATCAGTGTTGCCAACATGCAGCTCAAAATTTTCTTTTGTATATGCATTTATTTTATTATAATTATAATTATAATTAAAAATGCTGAATATATTCGGTATAATAAGTGAATACAAAATCATCATGGAAGAAACCGGGAAACCAGGAAGACCAAAGATTATTTTTTTGCCTGATTTTGCAAAAATAAATGGTTTCCCTGGTTTTACCCTAACGCCATGGAATAATATCCCTGGAGTATATTCACCCAATATTTTATAAACCATGTCCTTATCGCCTGCAGATGTACTCCCAATTGTAATTGTTATATCGTTATTATTTACCGATTTATCAATTGCATTTTTTATTAATTCATAATCATCTGATAGTATTCCATAATTTTTTACATTAAAATTATTAAGGCTGTTAAGTTCTGATTCTATTGCCATAGCGTTGGAATCATATATTTTCCCATCTATATAATTATCACCGGGATAAATTAATTCATTTCCGGTGCTTATTATTCCTATGTTAATTTTCCTTAGAACCTTTATTTTATCAAGACCTGTGGCTGCCAGCACTGCTATATGCCTTGAATCCAGCATTGTGTATTTGTTTAATATTTTTTCACCCTTTATAACATCAATACCTGCATTTGAAATTTCATTAAATTTTGGAACAGATTTATAAAATATTACAGTATTTCCATTTATATTTGTATCCTCAAATGGAACCATGGCATCTGACCCTATTGGTATTGCACCGCCTGTTGGAACCTTTATGCATTTCCCGCTTCCGGGATGATTCACAGGTGTTTCACCAATAAATGTTTCGCCTGAAAGCAAAAGTTTAACAGGATTATTATAACTTGCATCCTTAATATCAGATGATATAACGGCATAGCCATCAACCTGTGATCTTGAATATAAAGGTAAATTATTTTTGCTGTAAATGTCCTCTGCGCTTATTCTATTGTATGCTTCACTTAAATTAATAATCTCAGAATCTGATAATTTTTCCATATTTTCATTTATTATTTTATAAGCATCATCAAATTTTATTAAATCATGGAATATTAGTCCCATTCTATATCACCTATTTTATATGCATTTATTATATTACCGGCCTCTATTCCTTCTTTATAATCTGGAACCATAACAATGGAATTTCCATATATTATTGATGATAATATGCCGGAACCTGTTGTTCTTAATGGTTTGATATGAATTCTATTATTTACTGTATATGCTCTGCATATTTGAAATGTTGTAAATCCTATTTTATTATGTATATTTTCATCAAGAATTCCATTTATTTTATCATAAATATCAAAATTAGATATTTTTTTTATATACATATTTACAAATACCAATGATGAGATGAGTGCTGCAACAGGCAATCCAGATACCGAAATAACTGGCTTATTTTTTATATTAAATAATGCAACTGTTCTGCCAGGTTTTATTGCCACACCAGAAAAGAGAATACTCCCAATTCTGGACACTGCATCTGTTGTTTTATCCCTTCTTCCAAGACTCGTACCTCCAGTAATTATAATTATATTGCACTTATCAATTATTTTATTTATATGGTTAATTATGCATTCCTCATCATCACCGCATATGCCACCGTCCACTACTTCAGTATATGGCCTTGAATAATAATTTTTAAGGAGAATACCTGTGGAATTTACTATTTTTTTGTTTATAATTTCATTTCCTGTGTTAATTATGCCTATTACTATTTTTTTATATACATTAACATTATTTATTTTAACTGATGCCATTGCAGCTAAATGCTGGGGCAGTATTTTATCGCCCTTTTTAAGTATTCTGTAATTTTTGGATAAATCCTCACCCTTTTTGAATATATTTTTATTTTCACCAGAATAGGAATAAACATATATATAATTACCAGACCTTTCTGTTTCCTCTACCTTTATTACTGAATCCGCACCCTGTGGAATCTCTGAACCGGTGTAAACCTCTATGCATTCATTTATATTTAAATTCTGATCAAATTTTTCCTCTGCGGATTCTGACCCAATTATAGTTAACTTTGAAGGGTTATTCACAGAGGCATTTAATGTATCCACCGATCTAACAGCATAGCCATCAACAGCACTTTTATCAAATTCAGGTACATCCATATTTGATAAAATATCATTATATATAATTCTATTAATAGAATTGTTTATACCTACATTCTCATATGCTGGATATTCCCATTTAATAGAATTAAAAATATTAACAGCTTCTTTATATGAAATAAATTTATCAAAGCCCTCCATAATATGCTTCATATTAACCACCATTTACCTCCCGGAGGAATATAACAACACAATTTTCTTAATTTTTTACCCTTGTAATCTTCATTATATATTGATATTAATAAATTCCTATCATTTTTTATTTCAAGATATCTATTGAATATAATTTTTTAATTTGTCCATTGAATTTAAATTTATATTTATAATTTCATGATTCTCTCCTCTTATGTCTTTTATATGTTGAAAATAATAATTGCATACCACTGAGTTGTAATGAAAAATAAAATGAGTGGGGTCCAAGGTAGGAAAATAATGCATATAGTGAGCTGACGTATGTTTAAACAACCTAATGTAATTTCCTAAAAATTATAAAAAATTAATTTTTTCCTGTGAGAAGGTTCAGTATAGTTTTGGCTATTTTATTTTCTGATTCATTAATATTGTTTTGTTCCATTGATTTCCCGGTTACTGCATTGGAGTAAATTAAATGCACTGATAGTGCCCTTACATTTTTAAGCCTTGAAATAAAGTAAAGTCCGGCACCTTCAAGTTCAACTGCAATGTGACCAGTTTCTGACAATTTTTTAATAAACTCTGGTGTGTGGGCAAATAATGCATCACTTGTAAATACATTTCCTATTTCAGTTTTAATATTAGCGTTATTCAATTTTTCCCTTTCAGAGGCAAGAAATTCAAAGTCTGGTGTAAGGGCCATTGAAAAGTCAGAATTCAGATACTGTTTAAATGTGCCTCCAGGGTTATAAGAATATCCAATGGGAAGAACCACAGTGCCCGGTTCCATGCTGTCTGATACTGCTGTGGCTGATCCGAATCTTACTATCTCTCTGGCACCAAGAGATATTAAATCGTCTGTTACCAGTGTTAATGATGGAATTCCTATTCCATGAAAGACTGTGGTAATATCCTCATTGCCATATTTGCCTGTGTATGCAGTGTAACCCGCAAATTCTGATATTTTTACTGGGTTCTCAAGGAGGGAATTAACTATCTTTTGTCTGTTCAGGTTTCCAACTATAACTACTTTTTTGCTTACCTTTTCTGCCTTTATTATTGCCATAATTCCAAATTGCATAAATAAAGAAAAGTATAATGTTAGGCAAATGTTCACATATAAACTTTAAATAATTTTGTGATATTATCATATAAGACAGTTATCTATTTAATCAGAAATAACTTTTTTATAAAATTATTTTTAT
>NZ_LKBG01000003.1 GCF_001402945.1 Acidiplasma aeolicum | reverse complement strand
CGTGAATCACACAGTTGTCCTCTACTGCAGAGTAATCATCTATCTCTATTGTGCCGATAACTTCTTATCATTGGATGGCTACTAGTATATTGTTTTTTACTTTTGCTATAGAAGCATGGGAATTCTTGATTCCATCATTTCTTCTGCCCACTTTAATGCCTTACTTCGGTGTTTCAACGGGAATAGGGGGATTTTTAGTTTCTGCACCATATTTCGGTGCCCTCCTTGGTGCCTATACATTTGCGCCACTAGCTGATAAGATAGGCAGAAAAAAATCTATTATATCAGGACTCGCTGGCTATGGCGTTGCCAATGCCTTTGCAGCCTTGGCTAGTCCTTCTTACTGGTATGTGTTTTTTATTGCAAGGTTTGTTTCAGGATTTTTTTTAATTATGGTTATGGTTCAGCCATTTGCAATGCTGGAGGAATTTTTACCTGTAAAATCCAGAGGAAGAATAACAACATTTCTTGCATCAGGCTGGCCTGCTGGTACACTCCTGGCAGTTGCAGCTGTATATTTTATTCTTCCAAAATTTAGTTGGCAGGGTGTTATATTAATATCAAGTGTTATAGCCCTTATATATATTATTCCTGTACAGTTCCTTTTAAATGAAACTCCATATTTCCTAGTGGGTGCTGGAAAGCAGAGAGAGGCAAAGGAAACAATTAGGAAAATATCTAGAGGTAAAATACAAGTTCCTGAGGGTGTGACATTATATACCGTTAATGTCAAAAGGGGTTCATTAAAGGAATTATTTAGAAAGGATCTATTTAGATACACACTTCTTATATTTGGAGCCAATGTAGCATTTTCACTTGGTTACTGGGGTCTTTTTGCATGGCTTCCAGTAATTTTAGTAGATAGAGGCATATCTTTCTTGGATACAATACTATACATAGCTATAGGTGCAGTAGCTGAGTTTCCTGGTTATTTAATTGCAGCATATCTTGAGGAAAAAAAGAAGCTTGGAAGAAAATGGGTTATGGCTATTTTCTTAGGCGCTTCAGGGATAGCAACATTCTGGCTTGCCTTTTCATACACCTTAACAGATGTCATGGCAGCAATAATTGTTCTTTCATTCTTTAATCTTGGAGCTTGGGGGGTTTGGGATGCATGGCAGCCCGAATTATATCCAAGCAACATTAGAGGCACTCTCATGGGTTGGGTTGGAGGAGCACAGAGAATTTCCAATGCCATAGCACCATCTTTATTCGGTGTTCTAGTTGCACTTGCGATAATAGGATTTACAGGCATAATTGTAATTGTCGCTGTTGCTCTATGGATAACAATAGTATTTATATATGGCTTAAGGGAGACATTGAACGTCCCTCTTGATGAGGCTGTGAATATAAACTCAAATATAGGAGGAGTTCAAGGTAAATAATAAATTAATATTATTAATGGTGTGAATCATGGTAACAAAAATACTTTGGATAAATCCTATTGGAAGCGACATATTCGATGTCCCAATCAAAGATAATTTAAATTCGGTTAAATATGAGGATACAATAATAGATGTTATTTCATTCAAAAAGGGACCAAAACATCTAGAATACCAGTTTTATGAAGCTTTGATGGGCATTGAAATACTAAAAGCTGTAAAAATAGCAGAGATTAGGGATTATGATGCGGCAATTATAGGTTGCTTCTATGATCCATTCTTATCGGAGTCAAGGGAAATTAGCAATATTGTTGTTACCGCCCCTGCTGAATCCTCAGTAGCAATGGCCATCTCACTTGGGCACAAGTTTTCAATAATAGTTGGTAGAAAAAAATGGATACCGCAGATGGAAGAAAATATTTCAAAATATGGTCTTAGAGATAGATTTGCATCATTTAGGTCAATTAACATGGGAGTACTAGATTTTCAACTCAATAGGGAAGAAACAGAAAAAAGGCTTATGGAAGCTGGTATGGCAGCTATTAATGAGGACGGGGCTGAGGTGTTGATTTTAGGATGCACAGTAGAATTTGGATTCTATAAAAAAATGCAGAAAAAACTTGGAGTGCCTGTAATTGATGCCACTATTGCACCATTAAAATACGCAGAATTTTTGGTTAATCTTAAAAATATGACCAATTTAAGCCATAGTAAAATAGGTAAATATGAACCACCTCCAGAAAAGGAGATAAAAGATTGGAATCTTGAGGAGTATTTTGGTATTGATTGGAAATAATAATGGTGAAATTTATGAGAATCGGTATAGATATTGGAGGGGCGTTTACAGATCTGGTATATATTAGTGATGATGGAAACCTGTTAAGTGTGAAGGTTGATACAACTGCAGATTACGTTTCCGGTGTTATTAATTCCCTGAATGCAAGTGAAATTAATCTTGAAAATATCAACAGCATCATTCATGGTCAGACAGTTGTTATAAATTCAATCATACAAAAGAACTTTCCACCGGTAGGACTTATAACGACCAGAGGCTTTAGGGATGTATTAGAAATTCAACGTGCTAACAGACGTGATATTTACAATTTAAGATATAAAAAGCCTGAACCAGTTATACCAAGGCATTTAAGAATTGAAATAAATGAAAGAACCACATCTAATGGTGAGATAATCCAGAAACCTTCAATAAATGAGCTTAAAGAAATATCAAAGTTTTTTAAACAGAATAATATTAAAAATATTTCAGTAGCTTTAATTAATAGTTATATAAACGATACAAATGAAAAATATATTAAAAAATATCTGGAAGAATTAAACTTTGATTACATAACATTATCAAGCGAAATTACAGGTGAATGGAGAGAATATGAAAGAACTAGTACAGCTGTACTAAACTCATCTGTAATGCCTGTTGTTGATAAATATATAACTGAACTTGAGCAATTTTTACAAAGAAATAACTTTTCTGGCAATTTCTTTATTATGTCATCTAATGGTGGAATTAACAAAGCTTCATTTGTTAAAAGATTTCCAATAATAACTATTGAGTCAGGCCCCATAGGTGGAGTTATTGGTGCACTTAAGATAATAAAGGATAAATATGGTATAGATAAACCTGTAAATATAATAACACTAGATGGTGGAAGCACTACGACGAAAACTTCATTGATATCTGGGCATATGCCAAAAATAGTAACCGAATATTACATTGGTCGAGATCAATATAGTTCGGGATACCCTGTTAAAACTCCTGTAGTGGATATAAAAGAAGTGGGCAGTGGTGGCACAAGTATAGCATATCTGGACAATGGTAATTTAAGAGTTGGTCCAAGGGCTGCAGGTGCATACCCAGGTCCTGCATGCTATTCCCGTGGTGGTGTGGAGCCAACGCTCACAGATGCATACCTTGTTAATGGATTGATAGACCCTAATTATTTTCTTGGAGGTCGCATTAAACTGTCTATTGAAAATGCAAGAGATGCGATATCAAAACTTGCGGATAAAATACACATGTCGTTAGAAGATACAGCTGAAGGAATTATTCAGCTTGCCAATGAAAATGCAGCATATGCAATAAGGCTTGTATCAATACAGAGAGGGTATGATCCGAGGGATTTCATACTTGTTCCTTTTGGAGGTTCAGGACCAATGCAGGCATCTTTTATTTCAAAATCCTTAGGCATAAAACAAATTTTAATTCCATATATACCCCTAGGGGTTTTTTCAGCTTGGGGTATGCTTAATGCAGATTTAAGGCATGAAAATACAAAAACAATAATAATGAAAGTAACCAACGAAAATCTGGAATCGATAAATAACGAATTTGTAAAACTCGAGAAAAATATTATAGAGACATTCAGACAGGAAAATGAAGAAAATGTCATTTTGACAAGATATGCAGATTTAAGATATGTCGGACAGGAACATACACTCAAAATTGAAATACCAAGAAATGAGCATATTGATATCGATATGATATATGAAAAGTTTCATAAAGAACATGAGAAGGAATATGCATTTAAAATGGTTGGAAATCTGGTGGAACTTGTTAATATAAACGTTGTTGGAATAGTGCCCGTAAAAACGTGGAATATAAAACCTAGAGAAAATCGTGGAAACAATTTGGTCAGGCAAAGAAAAATATATCTTAATGGAAAATGGGTTAATGTAAATATATATCCTAAAGATCTCATTCCAAAGGATAAAAATTTACCAGGGCCATTAATTATAGAAGAAGAAACATCAACAATTGTAGTTATTTATGGTCAAAAGGCTGTATTAGATGAATATGGAAATATAATTATTGAGGAGGATAAAAATGATTGAGTATGAAAAACATGTAAATCCATTTATATATGAGATAATCAAAAATGGGCTTAAAACAGCTTGTGAAGAAATGTTTGTTGCCTTTGGTAAATCAGCTAGGAGCCAGGTAATATACGAAACCTTAGATTATGCCTCTGCAATAACCTCTGCTTCTGGCGATTTAATTTCCCAGGCTAATGGAGTTCCTGGATTCCTAGGAGTTTTGGACTATGCCGCACGCGACCTAATAAACAGTAGACAAATTGAAAAGGGGGATGTCTATATGGCAAATGTTCCATATAATGGAGGTACGCATTTGAATGATGTTACCCTCATAATGCCAGTATTTTACGATGATGAACTTGACTTTTTGATAGTGAATAAGGGACACTGGAGTGAGGTTGGAGGCATGCATTTTGGGAGCTGGAGTCCCGATGCAACAGAAATATATCAGGAAGGTATCCAATTTCCCAATGTAAGGCTAGCAAAAAATGACGAGATTGATAATGAAATGGTAAAAATTATAGGAGAAAATTGCAGAACTCCTGAAATGACTATTGGAGATATGCATGCCCAACTTGCCTCAATGAAGATTGCAAGAAAACGTATATATTCTATGTTTGAAAAATATGGTCATGATACAGTTATGGCAGCAGTAAAAAAAATGCTTATTGATGGTGAAAACGAATCAAAAAGTTTGCTGAAAAATCTCCCTCATGGTGAGTTTTATATTGAGGATTATATAGATGATGATGGCATTAATGATGAGCCAATAAGGGTTAAGGCAAGATTAAAAATAGATGATAATTCGTTTACCGTTGATTTCACAGGTAGCAGCAATAGCGTTAAAGGTTCTATAAATAGCCCATTCCCCGCCACGGTTTCTTCAGTAAGAACAGTATATATTGCAGCATCAAACCCACACACAGAACCTAACGGGGGGTTATTTAAACCTGTCAAAATAATCGCTCCCAAAGGTACAATATTTAATCCTGTTAGACCAGCTCCAACCTCCACGTACTGGGAATCTATGTCATATGCAGGTGATGTTGTATGGCACATACTTGCCAAGCTTCTTCCAGATAAGCTTAGCGCAGGGCATTTCTTAACAGTTGGGGCTACAATAATAGGGGGTGTCAATGATTCCACAAATGAACCTTTTGCACTTGTGGAGCCCCAACCAGGCGGATGGGGGGCATCATTTGATTCGGACGGTGAAAGCGTTCTAGTGTGCAGTGGTGATGGTGAAACTTATTTATCATCAGCGGAAGTAATAGAAAGAACCCTTCCCATAAGAGTTGAACGTCTTGCCATAAACACATATGATGGTGTTGGCAGGGGAAAATATCGTGGAGGTTTTGGGCTTATAAAGGATTACCGCGTCATGTGTTCTGAAGCTTCATTTAGTGGCTCATTCGGCAGATCAAAATTTACTGCATGGGGTATGGATGGTGGTGAAAACGGGACTCCAAATTACTTTGTAATTTCTGGGTCTAAAAATATTAGAGGGAGAAGAATAGGCGGTCTCAAACTTGTTAAGGGAGATCTGATAAGCATAAGAACAGGTGCAGGCGGTGGCTGGGGAGATCCAAGAAAGAGGGATAAAAACGCCCTTAAAAAGGATCTGGAGGAAGGTTGCAACAAAATATACAAACATAATAAGGCCTGCCAGCATAATGTCTGGAA
>NZ_LKBG01000002.1 GCF_001402945.1 Acidiplasma aeolicum | reverse complement strand
TCTTAATAAATCTTTTAATATATATGTAAGATAAAGCAATGATGGCTAATGGATAAAAAGAAAATTTATATAATTTTATCGGTAATTGTCGCAATAATAGTGATTAGCGTTGTTTCTGCTGAACTTGAATATGAGCATTTTGGTTTCCCATCAAGCTCCTCTATATCTTCAGATATTGGTCATCAGATAAACTCTAGGGTCACGTTAACATATACAAATTCATTCAATATTTCTTCCCAGCCAGGTATCCCTTCTAATGTTACGAAAGCAGAGTATGTTATCTACAGTTATGGATATTATTCAACAAGCTCCAGTGGGTCAAAAATTCCGCATTATGATCGGGTTATTATTGAACAATTCTATTTTAAAAATGCAACTGATGCAAGATTATCCTATAGATCACTTTATAATGGAGAATTAGCCTCTTATAGGTCAAATACAGGCCATAACCTTACAAGCTCAAATATAACCTCTATAGGGATAATCAGTAATAGCACATCATTTTCTGGGTTTAAGTACTCGGTATTTCCATCCAACAATGGCAATTTAACTGCACAGGGATTCGGCTACAGAAATAACCTGTTTTTCCTTGTAAATTGGAACAGCAGGATAAACTACAGTGATGCAAAGAAAATTGTTAATTCAACTATTTCATCAATGGTGGGTCTATAATTTCATAATATTTTTATTTAAATTTTATAAGAGAACATCTCCCATTGCAACATTAAGCATTTTATTAATTAGCTTTCCAAGGAATTCCAGGGTATAATCATCTACAAAATCCTTAAATTGATCCATGTTTTTTAATTTATAAAGATGGGCAAGCATAAGCCTTGTATGGGCAGCTGCCATTATTAAATTTGCAGTATATTTATTTCCAGAATTCATCTTTTCCTTGGCATCTATCCATTCCTTATTATAGTGCCTTAAGGATTTTCTGATTTCATCGCTTAATACAGTATCACCGTCATATATGTGTGAATTTAGGGTATCAAGTATGTCAAGCAGTTCCCTTGTTTCTTCTATATTTTTTGCCTCCGCAATGGCAAGGCCAAGAAAGGATTCAGCCATTTTAAACTCAGAGTCATAGAGAAAAAACTCATGATCAAGAGGTAAATAATCATCAATCAGATCGCAGTATTCCATTAATGGATTTTCATCCTCCATGTAATCTTTATTTCAATGTTGTATTATTAATTATTTTAACTAAAAAAACTAAATTAGAATTTATATTTTTATTTCAACCACACATTTGTTATCCCCGTCCGCAAATGTCTCTATTAATGAAAAATTATCGTTAATTTTATCCGTTATTATTGATTTTTCCAGTGAACCGCATACCAAATTTTTATTATTTTTTGCCAGTTCATAAAAGATACAATTGTGCCTTATTATTTTCACATTGTCCTCATTTACCTCAATTTTAGCATAGTATCCAAGCTTGTTAAGCAGATTAACATATTCCCTTAATTTATCTATTTTTTTATCCCTGCTCATCTGTGAAAAATCAAGATAATTATTAGTATCAACCATTCTGGATGCAATTTTCATTAATATCTCATTCGTTTTGTTTATGCCTATAGTGTCCTGCATTTCCTCAAGTAACAGTGTTGCAAAATTTATATACTGTTTGGGGAATAATTCCATACCCTTGTCTGTAATTTTGTAATATTTTTTTGGCCTGCCAGATTTCGCCCTGACAAAATATGATGTAACCAGTCCCTTATTTTCGAGAAAATTTATATGCTCTTTTACAGCATTTTTATTTATCCTAATTATTAAAGATAATTCCTCAAGAGTTTTATCCTCATAAAGTAGTGAATTTAGTATTTTGCTTTTATTTTGACCCAAATAATCATCAATTATATTTTCCATATTACTTATATAACTAATAGGTATATATATTTTAGTCACTTTAAACATAATAAAATGTTTATATACAAATTAATCATATACATTATAATGACAGATACAGTACTGGAAATAAAAAATCTTAAGGTTTCCGCATCAGGAAAGGAAATATTAAAGGGTATAAATTTAACAGTGAAATCAGGGGAAATACATGCACTCATGGGACCTAACGGTGCCGGTAAATCAACTCTTGGCGAGGCCCTCATAGGCCATCCAAATTATGAAATAACGGATGGTAATATAATAATAAACGGAAGGGATGTAACCCATTCCACACCAGAAGAAAGGGCTAGGCAGGGATTATTTTTGGCATTTCAGAGCCCAATTAGCATTCCCGGCGTTAAAATCTCAACATTTTTAAGGACAGCCTATAATGACCTGTATCCAGATGAAAAGTTACCATTAAGGGATTTCTTTAATATGGTTAAAACTGCAATGAAGGACCTTGATATGGATGAATCCTTTATTTCAAGATCTGTAAACGATGGCTTCTCTGGCGGTGAGAGAAAAAGGTTTGAGGTTCTTCAGATGGTTATACTCAAGCCAAAAATTGTAATACTGGATGAGATAGATTCAGGTCTGGACGTTGATGCCCTTAAATTGGTTTCTAGTGAGATTAAAAAACTGCACGATTCAAATGTGGGATTCCTAATAATAACACATTATCAGAGAATACTTAAGGACATAATACCTGAATTTGTCCATGTTTTAAGGGATGGAAAAATAGTATTAAATGGTGGTAAGGAGATTTCCGATAAAATAGAGCAGGAAGGTTTTGAATGGATTGAGGCGTGATGAATATGGAAGATTATAATAAGGATGAGGAAATAGAAAAATTAACCGAAAGTTTAAAGCACAGCAAAAAATCAGACTATGAATTTTATGATAAAATAAACCCGGTATACTCAACTGGCAAGGGTCTGAACAGAAAAGTCGTTGAGGAGATATCAGATATAAAAAAGGAGCCTGACTGGATGAGGAGGTCCAGATTAAAGGCACTTGAAATCTTTTTATCAAAACCAATGCCAACGTGGGGGCCTGATCTTTCAGAAATTAATTTTGATGAGATAACATATTATACAAAACCGGAGGATGTTAAGGCAAAGAGCTGGGATGAGGTTCCAGATCAAATAAAGGAAACATTTAATAAGCTCGGCATACCACAGATGGAGCAGAAGTATCTTGCAGGCTCAGTTGCACAGTATGACAGTGAGGGCGTTTACAGCAGTCTGAAAAAGGAATGGGAGGAAAAGGGTGTAATATTTACAGATCTGGACACAGCAGTGCAGCAATACCCAGATCTTGTTAGGGAATATTATTGCAAGGCAATACCACCAAGCGATAATAAATTTGCGGCATTAAACGGCGCTGTATGGTCCGGTGGTTCATTTTTATACGTACCAAAAAATGTTACAATTGACCTTCCATTACAGACCTATTTCAGGTTAAATGGTGAGCAGAGCGGACAGTTTGAGCATACAATAGTAATAGCAGATGAGGGTGCAAAGGTTCATTACATAGAGGGCTGCCTCCCAGAGGATGAGTTAATAAGCCAGGGTGATAAATTTATAGCAATCAATCAATTATTCACAAACGATGGTGTAATATCTAACACAGGAAATAAAAGAAAAATCACACGCAAATACGTGCATCCATACAATGGGTTCATGTATAATATAGTTCCAGCATCGCCTGTAAATGCATTCAGGGCAACATCAGAGCATCCCGTATTAAGCATAAAAAGGGAGGAGGTTTCAGTAAGGATAAATAATGGACATTATGAAATATCCACAGAAAAATTAATGGCCGTTGAACCCCAGTACAGGAGAGCTGATGAACTAAATCCAGGAGATTTTCTTGTTTATGTCTCACCATTGGAGGTTCAGGATAATGATTCAATCAATGAATCAATGCTAAGAATCCTTGGGTTTTACACAGCATCTGGAGTTATATCATTCAACAGGCATTTAAACATGTACCAGATGTTATTCTCGTTCAGGGAAAATGAAAATGCCAGCGAATTATACTCCATAATAAAAAATATGGGGGAGCAGGCAAGTATAATTAAATCAAACAAAAAATATATCGTTTCAACATATTCAAAGCCATTGATTGAATTTTGTATTCACAATGCAGGGCAGAATTCAAATGAAAAAATATTTTCAGAAACAGTAATGAAGCTGCCTCCGGAGAAACAGAAAATAATCATAGATTCATATGCAAAGGTTCGTGGAAATCTTTACTCCAGATCCTATGGATCAAGAAATGTAAGAATCTCAGTGCATTCGAAAATACTTGCACTTCAGATTCAGGAAATATTATCAAGAAGCAATATATTTGCAATAATAAATCTAAGAAACAAACATTATACAATAGAATACACAGAAAATGCCAAATTCCACAGAATAAGGCATAAAAACAATTATTATTTTGTCCCAATTAAAAAAATAGAACGCCAGGAATACAATGATATTGTTTATAATCTTGAGGTTGATTCTGATAACTCCTATCTTGTAAAGGGATTTGCAGTACATAACTGCACCGCACCGAGATATGACACAAGCTCGCTGCATACAGCCATCGTTGAAATATATGCACATAAAAACTCAAATGTAAAATATACAAGCGTTCAGAACTGGTCAGATTCGGTATATAACCTGCCGATAAAGAGGGCATGGGTTGATGAGGGTGCCCATATGGACTGGGTAACAGGAGAATTAGGATCAAAGGTAACAATGATATATCCATCATCATATCTTAGAGGAAGGGGGGCCTCAACATCCAATCTTCAAATAACCCTTGCAACCAAGGGGACATTCAAGGATGCCGGAGGAAAGGCAATACATCTGGCACCGGATACAACATCAAGGATTGTATCAAAATCAATAAGTTTGGATGACGGTTTAACTGTTTACCGTGGCCTTGTAAGGATGAATGAGGGTGCAAAGCGTGCAAAAAGCCATGTCCAGTGCGATGCACTTCTAATAAACAGCGACTCAAAGAACTATACATATCCATATGATGAAATCTATGAGCCAACAGCAGAGTTCAGCCATGAGGCCACTGTAGGCAAAATAGGTACTGATGAGCTTACATATCTTAGGTCCAGGGGATTAAGTGAGGATGAGGCCTCATCCATGATAGTACTCGGATTTATGGATGACATAATGAAGGAGATACCCATGGAATTTGCAGTGGAAATGAACAGGCTTGTAAAGCTGGAGATGTCCAAAATGGGTGCCGTTGGATAAATATTTATATTTTTTTAAGGTGATAATTCAATGATAGAAGACTATTTGGATACTTTAAATGAGAGATTTAGGGATTTCGATATAGAATACCGCAAGCAGGCGTATATTTACTATCTTAAATATCCTGATCCCCCATATAAGGAAAGCCCCGACAGGAAAACCTATGTGCATATAGCCGATGAAGAACTTGACAAAATGGCACATGGAGAAATGTATGTTGGCATTAAAAAATCAAAAAATCCTGATATAAATTATGATATTATTGTAAACGATTCAGAAATAATCCTTAATAATAAGGATAAGAATATTTACACATCAAATATGAAAAATGCCTTTAAGGAAAGGCATGATTTATTTGAAAAATACGTTGATACTGTATATGGCAAATACAATAAGGAGAACCTAATAAATTTCTCATATGAAAACGGTTATTTTGTTTACATCCCGGATAATACAAGTGCTGAAATAAAAATAAAATCAGAACAGGATGCAAATTCATCATTTACAGTTAAAAATGTAGTAATCATAGGGAAAAATTCAAAAGCCTCCATAGTGGATTTATACGAATCTGAGGATGATGGCAGCGGCATACATGGAAGAAATATATACATATTCTGCCTTGAAAACTCAAAGGTGGATTATAATTATATTCAAAATGAATCATTAAATTCAGCAAATATAACATATGTAAGGCCAGTACTCTATAACGATGCCCAGTTAAAAATTATTGATGTAAATACTGGGTCTGGTAGGGTTATATATAACCATGAAAGCGAGATGCACGATAATACCACCCTTAATTCCTATGGCATAAATATAACAAGGGGCATCCAGGAGCATGATATCTGGGATTCAAGCCTTCAGTATGGGAAATTCTCAAACTGTGACATAAATATTAAGGGAATAGTCTTTGATCAGAGTTCAACAATGCACAGGGGAAATATAGATATAGAACCTGATGGTGTAAAATCAACAGGATTTTATAACTCCGCCATACTTTTAATGTCTGAAAATGGCAAGGGAAATTCAAAACCTGCATTGTTGATAAAAAATAATGATACAAAATCAAAGCACGCATCGGTAATATCAAGCATAGATCCGGAGCAGGTATTTTATTTAAGATCCAGGGGCATATCGGAAAATGATGCTATATCACTTATAGTACAGGGGTTCCTTGGATATATTAATGACCATGTTGACAATGAATTTGCAAAAAACATTATATCAAAAATAATTAATATTAACTAATTTTTTAAAATTTTTAATTTATAATTTTCCCTCCATCAATTCATCCTGCACAAGCATATCGCTCTTCCCGGCATTTTTTATTTTATCCGGATGCTTTTTAGCATATATAAGCACTGCTATTAATGTAAGTATTATGAAAACTATGGCGGTTATTATTGAATAATCTACAGGATATGCTGGAGGGTTAAAGCTGTAATACATCGCTATTAAGAGGATTATGGTGGCAATCAACGGTATGATTAAATGCAGTGTTGGTTTAAATGCTTTTAATCTCATGTATGTTTTTGTTAATCCAAAGTTGCTTAATATATGTCCTATAAACAGTGCAGCGGAAGATGCAGAAACAAGATAAACGAAACCATCATATGGCCCAATTAATATGCCTGCTATTAACGATATAAAATATGCAACGGCAGCGATTATTATTATAGCAATATAAGGAGTTTTATGTTTTGGATGAACCCTGGAAAATAATGAGGGTCCAAGTCCATCCCTGCTCATTGAAAATATCATTCTCGAGCTTGTATTTAACGGGGCCAGTGAGCCTGCAAATAGGCTGTTTATTATAAAAACGAACAATAAAATGGTAAATGGAAGGCCAAGGAATTTATCGGCCACTATTAATCCGGGCACGCTTGATGCTGCAAATTTATTCATCCTGTTAATTCCCCAGCCGACAGTTAATGCATAAGATGTGAGGACAAACACCACACCTGTTATTAGAAAGCTTATTAATAATGCCTTTTTTATATTTTTCCTTGGTTGTTTTGCCTCCTCGCCGAGTGTGACCACGGCAGATGAACCTGACATTGAGAATATGGCAAGAACCATGCCAACACCAACACCTGCAAATCCATGAGCAGGTCCTGTTGTGAATGGAACATACGTATTTTTTGGTCCAAGTGCGACTATAATAACTATAGATGTTATTATAAGCAGGATTATTTCAATTGCTGATGCTGTAAAACTATAGGCCAGTGATGGTTTTATACCCAGATAGGCTATTATCGTTATTATGATCAAAAAGGCGGTCATTATTGGAATCCATGTATAATTACCTATGTTAATTCCAAGAAAGTATGATATTGTTCCAGGTATAAAAACCCCTGATGTGAATAATATTGCATTGGTAATTACCATGAAATATGAAAACCACATCATATAACCTATTATGAGACCATACCGTGGACCAGCACCCTGAGAGTTAAATGTGTAAAAACCACCAGCACCATTTATCTTTTTCGAAAACTGATACGGTGTGTTTATCCATATTAATACACCTATAATGGAGATTACATATGCCAGTGGCAGGGACCCCAGGGCATATCCTGCAGCTCCAGTCATGGTTGCAGCAACGGCACCAAGAGGTGAAATCATTGCTATTGCCTGTCCAAGAAGAGGATAGAATCCGGCGGCATTCCTTTTAAGTCTCTTAGATTCACTAACTTTTTCCATAATCAATACATGAGTTTTTTATCGATTTAAACATTTTGAGGAGTAAAGCAAATTGCAAATTAATATACGTATTATTTTTATTTTATAAGCATAATCGGATTATACCTAACGATATACTTTTTATTAAACTCATTCTGGATTGATATTATGCTTTATGTTTTTGCATTATAAATATGAAATATTTAATGGGAATATAATTTGCCATTTAATACTAATATTTATGAATCCATACTAATTTTTAGTCAGGTTTTCTGAAAGATATCCTTGTTCTGGAATAAATTACGCCCCTTTTCCTTACCATGTATGGTGTAATAACAATTTCTGCACCACATTCACAATTTTTAATTTTATTCATGGCAACATATCTTACTATTTTCATGCCACAGAATGGGCATGTAACCTTATTTTCCGATTCTGATCTCACCACCTCTGCCAGTGCTGTTTTTAATTCATTGAATGTACCATTAAAAGAGCTAAGAATTCCTCTATTCCCAATAAAAATTTTGAATGAAAAATAATTCTTCCCATCAACTTCAAATTCGTCAATATAGGATTCAATGCCGTATTCCTGTCCTATATCGTTTAGATATTTTTCTAATTCATCTCCAAGGGAATAGCCTGCATCCCTCCTGTCAATTTCGGCATTAACATTTTTTAGTATATACATCCTGTCTTTTTCATCGAATGTTTTCATAATATCTATTATGTTTTCCCTGTCTATGTCAACTCCAGAATCTAAATATTTATATTTAAAATCCGGAAAATACTGAACTTGGTCTATTAATCCTTCATAGGTTTTAGACCTCTGGCAGTAGTTAGATAAATAACTAATAACAGAATTCTTAATGTCATTATGCCTCCTTTTATCTGCCAAACGACTCTTATTTTTGTATTTCAAAAGCCTGAGTTTTACCTCACCTGTGTCAAGGCCTTCCTGCAAAATCAATTGTGCCAGCTCTGAACCTGACGTCCAGCCATAAGCTGTTGCAACAGACTCGGTTTTATTCATTAAAATACTAACAAAACCCTTTATATCCTGATTAGGGTCCACATCATGATCTATATGAAAAAGAAGCTGGGCTGTGGCAATGGCAATGCCTTTTTTGCGTTTTCTTTCATATTTACTTAAATTAAGCATTTATTTTCACTCTTTTATTTATTTTATCATATATCATTGTAATGCTAAATGCTATAAACATTTATCATTTTTGGGAATCTTATAAAAATAATAAATGTGCATGGGGCTGGTTCAATAAAAAATTTTTCTACCGGTTTGTAAAGCTCATACTGGATATTATAAACGGGATAATATCAGTAAAATGTAAAATAAAAATATATATATTTTATATAGAGAGATTTTTATAAAACAGCCATATTTTAGATCATGGAAAAAAGCATAAGCACAAATAGAATTGTTGTGCTATCATCATTTGGCATGTATCTTGATGGTTATCAGCTAACAGTTATTGCATTTGCAATACTTTTAATTAATGAATATATACACTTAAATTCATTTGAATATGGCCTCATTATTGCATCAGTTATTATCGGTGCCATAATAGGAACTGTTATAATAGGCTATATTAGCGACATACTTGGGCGCAGGCGGATATATCTATCCACATTAATATTTTTTATATTATTTGATATTATATCTGTATTTTCATTCAATTTTCTGGAGCTATTTTTCTCAAGATTATTTCTCGGAATAGTTCTTGGTGCAGAGTATCCTGTGGCAAATTCCTACATAGCAGAGGTTAGTCCTGTGGAAAGCCGGGGATTTTATATGGCCCTCGCCACTGTTTTTTTCAGTATTGGTTCAATAAGCAGTGCCATAGCAGCAATTTTTCTATTTCCATGTGGAAATTACGGGTGGAGATTAATGCTTGGGATTTCCATAATTCCTGCAGCTACAATTGAATTTATGAGATTTTCATTACCCGAATCACAAATGTGGGAGAAAAAAATTGTAAAAACCAGATTTTTTGATATGTTTTCAAAATTATATGCAAGGAACATCATAATAGCAGCCATTATATGGTTTTTATATGATATCGTGGCATACGGATTATCCCTAACGCTGCCGACAATACTAAAACTTGGCAATTTTGTAAATAATGTTGATAATGCATTATTAACAACATTCTTTCTCATTATAGGCATAGCATCAGGGATATACGTTATGAAAAGAGTGGACAAATATGGCCGGAAATCAATTCAAATAACCGGATTTGCACTTATGTCTGCTTTATTTCTTTTACTCCCGTATTTTTATTTTTTAGAAGGCATTATAATTTTATTTTCCCTGCTGGAATTATTTAATGCCTTTGGTGGTGCAACCGTCGGAATAATTCCTGCAGAGGTCACTGTAACGCAATTTAGGGGGTCATCATATGGTTTTTCCTCAATGATGGGAAAAATCGGTGCTGTAACCGGTGTTATATTAATGTCCTTATTAATACATGGAAACAATTATTTTAATGCCTATATTTTTCTTTCATTAATTATGGTTGCTGCAATTATCTTGACTCTAATGCTTCCGGAAACCAAGAATATAAAATTAAAATAATTTTACAGATATAATTTATAATAAATCAACATATTACATTTTATGATTGATCCTGATTTTAAATCAATAATTGAGGATTCCAAAGGAAATCCAGATATTTCGAGGCTCGATTATAAGGAGGCCCGGGAGTTGATGAATGATGCCATCTTGCCGTATCAGGTAATAAAATAGACATACCTGATGTTAGAGATTTTTCAATTAAGCTGGATGGCAGAATATTAAGGGCACGGCTCTATAACAGCAAAAAACTTAACGATGGCATTGTTTATTTTCATGGAGGCGGATTTATATCAGGAAGCATTGATACACATGATAATCTGTGCCGGCTAATTAGCATGGAATCGGGCTTAAAGGTGATATCTGTGGATTACAGACTTGCACCTGAAAGCAGGTTTCCTGCAGCAGTAAAAGATGCATTGGATTCCTTTGAATATATATACAATAAAAGAGACGAATTTGGCATCAGTGGGAGGCTTGGTACTGCCGGGGACAGCTCAGGTGCCAATATCGCAGCCGCTCTGTGCCTATTTTCAAGGGATAATAAATTAAAGACACCTGATGTACAGGTTCTTTTTTATCCATCACTTGCACCTGACAATTTTTCCAAATCATTTATGGATTTTTATAATGGATACAATTTAACCGGAAGTGCAATAGAGTACTTTGGTTCAGCATATATGCATGATAAAACAGATGTTCTTAATCCCTATTTTTCGCCTGTTCTGGAAGAAAATTTTCAAAATATTCCACCGGCAATCATTATAAGTGGCGAAAATGACCCGCTTAGGGATCCAGCAGAGGCCTATTATAAAAAACTCCGGAATAACGGTATAAGGGCAATTGGCATTAGGGCGCTTGGCATGATACATGGTTTTGCCACTGACTTTAATATTTCCGAAACGGCCAAAAATCTGGTTATTATGGTATCCAAAATGATTCCTGAATTTATGAAACAGTAAGGGAATAAATAGCTTTTTATATTTAATTAAATTTTTATCTTAATGAATATCTCCTCATTTTACAGGGTTCAGCTTAATAAAAATTTTAAATTTCAGGACCTTGAGAAAATAATATATTATCTTAATGACCTTGGAATCTCATCACTCTATTTATCCCCAATTTTAAAAAGTACAACTGGAAGCATGCATGGTTATGATGTTACAGATTATTCTGAGATAAATCCAGAAATAGGCGGGGAGGATGGATTATTAAGACTGCATAAAATGCTTGAAAAAATAAACATGAACATCATGATAGATTTTGTTCCAAATCATATGGGCATGAATCATGAAAATGTATACCTTCAGGATGTATTTAAATCTGGAAAAAAATCAAAATATTATAATTTTTTTGATTTAATTAAGACCACAAATTTTCCATTTGAATCAATAATTATGCCGGTGCTTGGTAATAATTATATTGAATCATTAAATGACATAAAAATAGATGCAGATAAAAAAATAGCACTGATAAATAATCAAAAATTTAGCCTTTTGAATAATCTAAATTATTCCAATACCGACACTGATAATATTTTTAGCAAGGATAAAATTTTATGCGAACAGTACTTCAGGCCAATGTACTGGGTTAACTGCATATCCGGCACAAATTACAGAAGATTTTTTTCAGTAAACTCACTCATAGCAGTTCATTGTGAAAGGCGCATGTATTTTAAGGATATGCATAAAAAGATCATTGAATTATATAAAAATAAAATTATTGCGGCCATAAGGCTTGATCATATTGATGGGCTTTTTGATCCATTTATATATATTAAAAATCTAAAAAAACGCATGAAAATTCCTGTATACGTTGAGAAAATTCTTACCGGGGACGAAAAATTAAGCCCAAAATTCGGTGTTGACGGAACCACAGGCTATGACTTTCTTTATTACACCACATATGTTTTTATTGATCAAACAAATGCAGGCAAATTAAAGCAGATTTACGGGGATTTTACCGGTGATAAGAATCAATTATCTGAAATGCTATACCTAAGGAAAAAATTTTACATTGAAAATTATTATAGATCCGAGCTTGATTATTTATCCGGTATATTTTATAATAATTTTATAAAACATATTTACGGGCATGAGGCAACATTTACAGGCACAAGGGAAATGCTGCTGGAAATAATGGCAAATTTTCCATTATACCGTATTTACATTTCAAAGAATTGCAATTTAACATGGTTTTCTGACTACATTAGGGGTTTAAATATAAAAAATAATGAATTGGGCATAATGCTTAACATGCTGAAAAAACCAGATAGCAATGATTATTACTGTCTCAAAAGGTTACAGCAGTTTCTCCCGGCGGTAATGGCAAAATCCATGGAGGACAATATTTTCTTCCGGTATAATCTTAACATTGGTAAAAATGAGGTTGGTTGCAATTTATTCAGGGACTTTATCACAATAGATGAATTCCATGATTATAATAAATATAAGGCATTAAATTATATAAACTCAATTAATACGTTATCAACACATGATACAAAGCTGGGGGATGATATAAGGTCAAGGATAATAACAATTTATAACGATCCAGATTTATGGGGGAATTTCATTAAAAATCTTCATGAAATCTCAGATAATTTTAAATATAAACACAATGGTATTGAAATTCCAGATAAAAATGAGGAATATTATTTTTATCAAATACTTCTGGCGGAATCACCAGAATACTGGGACGGCACATTTATTGAAAGGGTCACCGGTCAAATGATCAAGGCCGTAAGGGAGGCAGAGATTCATACATCATGGAATTTTCCGGATCATGACTATGAAGGTCATTTAAAAATATTTATAGAGAGGACAATAAAATCGGATACCTTTAAAAGTATATATATGCCCTTTTATAGGTCATTAGAATATTATGGCAATTTATATTCAATCATGCAGAATATATTAAAAATCATGTCTCCCGGAATTCCAGATATATATCAGGGATCAGAATATTTAAACAATAATTTTACTGATCCGGATAATAGAAGGAGTGTAAATTTCGGTAATCTTATGAAAATACTTAACAAAATTAAAAAAATTGATAATATATATGAATGTAATATAAATAAAATGATAATATCAGGGGAATTAAAAATGTATGTAAACTATCATTTATTAAATTTCAGGAAAGAACATAACAATATTTTTTCAGGCGATTATATTCCATTAAAATGTACAGGTATGTTATCGGATAATATAATAGCATTTGAAAGGTCATATGGAAGAAATAAAATAATTGTAATTGTCAGTAATAAAATTGCAACAGATCTTAATGGTATAAATGAGCCGGTTCGTGAATTCTGGGGTGATACACAGATTAAATTACCCAGAAAGTATGATCTTAAGGATATTCTCACAGGAAGGAAATATAAATCCATTCAGATATTAAAACTTTCAGAGATTTTTGATATTTTTCCATTCTCAGTATTATTTAATGGTGATTAAATGGATGAATTATACCATGGAATTAAGAAATATGATGATAATTTTATTCTAAACGTATGGGCACCAAAAATCAAAAATATGCAGCTACATTTATTGGATAAAAATAAAAAAATAATAATGCATGATGCACCATATGGTTTTAAAAGTGCTGTTTTTTCTGGGCATTTTGGTGAAAAATATAAAATAATTGCAGATGGCATGGAAATTCCAGACCCCGCATCAAGATTTCAACCGGAAGGGATTAATGGTCCAAGCCAGATAATTAATCCCGATTATAATTTCATTCATAATAAATGGAGGGTTTACGACATGAATGATACAATAATAGAGGAGATACATATAGGAACATTTACAAAATACGGTACATACAAAGACGCGGAGGAAAAACTTGAACATTTTGAGGATATGGGAATAAATACATTGGAAATTATGCCCCTGTCACAGTTTTACGGTACAAGAAACTGGGGATACGATGGTGTTTTCCCCTATGCCCCTGCATTCTCCTATGGAACTCCAGATGAATTAAAGCATTTTATAGACCGGGCACATGAATATAACATCAATGTTATGCTGGACGTTGTTTATAATCATGTTGGTCCTCTGGGCAATATTTTACCATTGCTCGGTCCATACTTTTCTGATCAGCATAAAAATCCATGGGGCCCTACCTTCAATTTTGATGGCCCATTTTCAGACCCTGTAAGGGCCTTTATTCTACAGAATGTTATTTACTGGATAAACGAATACAAATTTGATGGCCTCAGGCTTGATGCAATTCATTCAATTTATGATTCTTCACCGGTTAATATTATTAAGGAAATATCATTGATAGCCAAGCAATTCGGTGAAAAACATAACAGAAAAATTAAGATTGTGGCTGAAACAGATAAAAACGATTCCTCACTGGTTAAATCTGTAAAAAACTGTGGGTATGGTCTGGATGCACACTGGAATGACGATTTCCACCATTCAATATTTACATATCTATCTGGAGAGAATGCCGGGTATTACTCAGATTATGGAGGCCCTGAACATATAATTAGATGCCTCAAATACGGTTATGATTATAATGGTGTTTATTCAAACTATCTGCACAAGGTACGTGGTACGGTGTTCAAAAATATGCCAAAAAACAGGCTAATTGTTTGTGATTCCAACCATGATCAAATTGGAAACCGTGCCTTTGGGGAAAGGCCGCTGAAAATTCTTGGGGATAAAAAATTTAAATTTTTTGCAGGCATGATAATTTTATCACCATTCACACCAATGCTGTTTCAGGGAGAGGAATACGGTGAGGTTAGCCCATTTTTATTCTTTGTTGACCCACCAGATAAAAAATTTGCCGAATCCGTTTTTAATGGAAGAAAATCAGAATTCTCAGATTTTTCATGGTCACAGGATGTTCCAAATCCAGCGGATATTAAAACGTTCATAAATTCAAAATTAACATGGAATGAATCAGACATGTATGTTAATTATTATAAAACTTTAATTTCATTAAGAAAAAAATACGTTTCTGAGAAATATAAATTATATATGCCTGAAAAAAATGTTATAAAAATAGGTTACGAGAATGCATCTGTTTATTTCTCTCTATCAGAAAAAGATGTAAAAATAAATGGTCATGGCATAATTTATACAACATCTAAAAATAATATTATTAACAAATTTGATATATTAATAAAATTAAATTAGGGTTCTTCAAGTATGTACGCTGATTGTGGTTCAATATTCAAAACTGTGTCTGATATACCAATTGGAAAATTTTCATGTTCTGGAAGCGAATCTATAATTATCTGTGCCTTCTTCCATCTTTTTGGAATTGAAAAATTTATCTTATCCTCAGTTGGATTAAATATCAGCATTAGGTTATCATAGGATACCGGCTCACTGAAAACCCTCTCCATTCCTATTGCTGTGAGTATAACGCCTATTGCTTTATTATTCCCTGACGTCCAGTCCTCCTCGGACATCTCGGTACCATCAGGCTTTACCCATATAACATCCTTAATATCTGTTCCCGGTATTATTTCGCCCTTAAAGAAGTTCCTGCGCCTTAATACCGCATATTTTTTTCTTATATTTACCATATTTTTAACGAAATTTAAGAGTTTTAACCTTTCATCATCGAGATTCCAGTCATACCATGAAATTTCATTATCCTGACAGTAAGCATTATTATTGCCATTTTGAGTTCTCATTATTTCATCGCCACCAAGAATCATTGGTGAACCCTGAGATGTTAATAATGTAATAAAAAAGCTTCTTATTCTTTTGTTTCTAAGATATTTTATTTTATTATCTTCTGTTTTACCCTCTATTCCAAAATTTTCACTTATATTGTCATCAGTGCCGTCCTTATTATCATTTAGATTATTCTCATTATGCTTGTTTGTGTAAGAAACAAGGTCATACATTGTGAAACCGTCATGTGATGTTACATAGTTTATGCTTGAATGTGGCCTCCTGCCACTCGTCTGGTAAAGATCAGGCGAACCCGATATCCTTGTTGCAAACTCACTTATATTTCCTCCGCGATCCTTCCAGTAGTGCCTTATGGCGTCACGGTATTTTCCATTCCATTCGGCCCACA
Source organism: Acidiplasma aeolicum (assembly GCF_001402945.1). GTDB lineage: Archaea > Thermoplasmatota > Thermoplasmata > Thermoplasmatales > Thermoplasmataceae > Acidiplasma > Acidiplasma aeolicum. Next base: position 6,717 of record NZ_LKBG01000002.1, on the reverse strand, counting down.
TGGGTGGAAACTCTCCAACCTGATATCCACCGGGCCCCACATCCCAAGGTTCTGCTATTAATTTTACCCTTGATATTACAGGATCCTGATAAATTATATCAAAGAATGCGGAAAGGCTGTTAACATCATAGAGCTGCCTTGCGAGGGCTGATGCAAGATCAAATCTAAAGCCATCAACATGCATTTCAGTTATCCAGTAGCGAAGGCTGTCCATTATTAACCTGAGGACCTGTGGATGACCGGCATCAAGGCTGTTACCGGTACCGGTTACATCATAATAATATCTTGGATTGTCAGCCTGAAGCTTATAATAAACAAGATTATCGATGCCCTTAAATGACAGGGTAGGTCCAAGTTCATTTCCCTCTGCTGTATGGTTATAAACCACATCCATTATAACCTCTATATTATTTTCATGAAGATTTTTTACCATGTTTTTAAATTCATTAATCTGGTCCCCAGGTTTTTTCGTTGACGAAAATCTGATGTCTGGTGCAAAATAGCCTATTGTATCATATCCCCAGTAATTTGTCAACTTTTTATCATAAAGATATTCCGCTGTTACCTCCTGCTGGGCAGGCATAATTTCAACAGCAGTTATGCCCAGATCCTTTAGGTAATCAATCATTTTCTGCGATCCCAGTCCACTATAGGTGCCCCTTATATTTTCACCAATATCTGCCCTGAGCTTTGTAAAACCCTTAATATGGGTTTCATAAATCAATGTATTATTCCATGGAATATCTGGATTTTCCACACCCTTCCAGTCAAAGTTATCCTTATAAACAACTGATTTTGGCACAAACTGAGAATCGTTTTCAGTGCTGAATGATAGATCCTTCTGATCGCTATCTGTATCATAGCCGTAAACAGATTTATTCCATGTAACATCTGATGTTATTGCCCTTGCGTACGGGTCTATTAAAAGTTTGTTTTTATTAAAACGAAGACCCAGCTCCGGCTTATACGGTCCATCAATCCGGTAATTATAAAGCGTTCCAGGTTTAATACCTGATACAAAAACATGCCATATATATCCATCTTTTTCCTTTAAATGTATTGTTTCACTTGGATATTCATCATATGGTGTATCATAAAATTCAAGGCTTACCGCTGTGGCATTTTCTGAGTATATTGAAAAATTTGTGCCGTCTTCATAAACGGTTGCACCCTGAGGATAACTATGCCCTGGCTTTAGGTTATACATATAGTTGTATACCATATTGATATAAAATGTTTAACAATAAAAAATTAAACATTATCACAAAAAATTTTAACGAATTCAATTTCCTTATCATTTAACTTTGCCGGAAGAATAATTGAGGCAGGCGACATTGATATTTTTTTATTTATAACATCCTTAATATGGCCGGCAATTATATATTCATCCTCCCGGGCTATATTAAAGCCAGCAATAATAAATGTGTCATAATTTATTATATTGCCATTTCTTTTTTCCTCCATTTTAATGAGAATATCCAGTGCCTCATTTATCTCCATTGTCTGGCCATTTTTTAAATCAAGCAGGATAAGCGTATGAAAATCATTAACATAATTTTTATATATTTTATCGTACACGCTCAGGGGAAAAAAATTTTCATATATGAATGGAAGTGATATTACAGGCCCAAACCTGTAATTAAATAAACCCGTTCTGGATGGAAAAGCTGTAAAAATTGATGCATTTTCGAAAATTTTTACATCAATACCATTTTTTATTGCCTCAAGCCGCAATTCATTATGTGTTGTTGCAGTGAGTGCATCCCCCGTAACTATAAAGGAAACATTGCTGTTTAAAGCATTTTTAATTATTTCATTGGATGATTCAACTGTGTTTCTATCAGCCTTAATTAACTTTTTACCGGTTATGGACCTTAGATAATCAAAAGTATTTTCAGGTGAAATTGATGTATAGGTTTCAAAATATACAATATCTGAATTTTTAATGGCATCCAGCTGTTCAAGCGTTATGCTTTTATATCCCCTAAGGCCAATGCCTATTATATTAAGCATTAGTCTATCAAACCCTCCTCTATTCTTATTAGTTCATTTAGTTTAGCAAGTCTCTCACCGCCTATTGTTCCAGATTTTATCAGCTTTGAATTAAATCCAACAGCAAGGTGGGCTATAAAATCATCCGTTGTTTCCCCGCTACGATGTGAAACAACAGTTTCCATTTTATTTTTAGTCGCAAGCTTAACCGATTCTGTTGTATCAGATAATGTTCCTATCTGGTTAACCTTTATCAATACACCGTTTGTGGATTTCAATTCTATTCCCTTTTTAATTCTTTCAGGATTTGTTGTATAAAGGTCATCGCCAACTATAAGGGCATTATTTCCTATTTTTGACGTTATTTCAGAAAAACCCTCAAAATCTGTATCAAATAATGGGTCTTCTATATAATAAAATCCATGCTCCTTATTTAACGAAATTGCAAAATCAATCTGCTCATCCCTGGATAATATTTTATTTTTGTAAATATATTTACCATTATTATAAAAGGAATCTGCTGCAAAATCAACACCAAGAAGGATTTTAACCTTATTATCTGATGAAATTTCATTTACAGCGCTTTTCATTATATCTATTGCCTCCTCATCAGAAACATCGGCAGTCCATGCCTTTTCATCACCAAGGCCAACACTCTGGTTTTTTAATTTATCAGATAAAATTTCCCCCACCTTTTTGTGGACCAGAATATTATAATAAACAGAATCATAGAAGGATTTACCCTGTGATGAAACCAGAAACTCCTGTATTGTTGTTCCCCTTTTTGAATGCTTGCCACCCCCTATTATATTTCCAAGAGGTCTTGGTATTGCCGGATTTAGGCCACCAACGTATCTGTATAATGGTATATTAAGATAGCTGGCCACAGCCTTTGCATTTGCTATTGAGAGCGCGGTTGCAAGGTTACCTCCCATGGCTGAAAAATTATCGGTACCATCAAGATCGTGGAGTAATGTATCAAAAGACCTCTGTGCAAGTGCGTTAAAGCCTATTATGGCATTTCTTATATTTCTATTATAAAAATCTATGCTTTTTTCAACATCCCTATCAGGATAGGCGATTACCTCGGTTTCGCCTGTGCTGGCACCCGCAGGTGCAGAGCAAGTTCCTGAATAATTTCCAATGTTAATTGTAGCCTCTATCGCTATATTCCCGCGCGAATCGAAAATTTTTCTTACCGAGGAACCGGTTATCTGCAAAACTTCATTCATATATGTACATCTTATTGTTTCATAAAAATTTATTGATATAATAATAATGTTAAAATTTTTCTCTCATCGGGCAAAAAATATAATAAATTATAAAAATATTTATTAGAAAAACTTAATAAACAGAATTAGATTATCATAATGTGGACGCAAATAATAATGATGTAGAGGAATGGTTATCTAATCAGGGCATAAAGTCTACGAAAGATATTGAAGTGCCCAAGCTTCTTTTTAACCAGGTAATTGGTCAGGAGAAGGCCGGAGAGGTAATTAAAAAAGCGGCCATCCAGAAAAGACACGTCCTTTTAATTGGGGAGCCAGGTACTGGAAAATCAATGCTGGCACAGTCCATGGTTGATTTTCTCCCCAAGGAGGATTTAGAGGATATTCTGTGCTTTCCAAATCCAGAGGATCCAAACAAACCCCGAATTAAGACCTTCCCAGCCGGAAAGGGTAAAGAAATTGTAAAACAGTATCAGATAAAGGCCGAAAGGGAGAAAAAAGATCGTTCAAAAAGCTTACTTTTTATTGTATTTTCAATCATACTGTTAGGAATAATCCTGGCAATAGTTCTATACAAAAGCAGCCCAAGCACAGCCATAGAAATATTATTCTTTGCCATAATTGGTGCCGCGTTTATATACATATTATTGGCCATGAATCCTGCTGCCGCCAGAATTGAACGTGTTATGGTTCCAAAAATTCTGGTCTCACATAATCCCAATGATAAGCCACCATTTATAGACTCTACAGGTGCACATTCCGGTGCACTTTTAGGCGATGTGAGGCATGACCCATTTCAGTCTGGTGGTCTTGAAACACCTGCACATGAGAGGGTTGAGGCTGGAAATATCCAGAAGGCAGATAAGGGAGTTTTGTTCATAGATGAAATAAATCTATTAAGACCAGAGGATCAGCAGGCATTATTAACCGCAATGCAGGAAAAGAAATTTGCAATTTCCGGGCAGAGTGAAAGAAGTGCAGGTGCAATGGTTCAAACAGAGCCAGTTCCATGTGATTTTGTTCTTGTTGCTGCAGGCAATCTTGATGCAATAAAAAATATGCATCCAGCACTTAGATCAAGGATACGTGGATATGGTTATGAGGTTTACATGAATGATACAATGGATGACAATGATGAGAACCGCAGAAAATTGGTTCAGTTTGTTGCGCAGGAGGTTGCAAAGGATAAAAAAATCCCACCCTTTGACGCCGCCGCAATTGTTGAAATAATAAAGGAGGCACAGAAGCGTGCAGGAAGAAAGGGAAAATTAACATTAAGATTAAGGGAACTTGGTGGTCTTGTAAGAATCGCTGGCGACATTGCTGTGAGCAAAAAGGAAGCAATAGTAACAGCAGAGGATGTAAACGCTGCAAGAGATCTAAGCAAGCCTGTGGAACAGCAGATAGCTGACAGGGCAATAGAAGTTAAAAAATTATACAAAATGTTTACCGGTCAGGGATCAGCAGTTGGAAAGGTTAATGGCCTTGCCGTTATGGGTTCCAGCGAAATGGCGGACTTTACAGGAGTGGTGATGCCAATAGTTGCAGAGGTTACACCGGCACAGCACCCTAATAACGGTACAGTTTATGCAACAGGTAAACTTGGAGAAATAGCAAAGGAAGCTGTTCAGAATGTGGCCGCCGTAATTAAAAAAATCAGCGGCAAAAACATTTCAGATATGGATATACATGTACAATTCATAGGTACATATGAGGGTGTTGAGGGCGATTCGGCAAGTGTTTCAATAGCCACCGCAATTATATCTGCAATTGAAAATATACCAATTGATCAGACCGTTGCAATGACCGGTTCATTAAGCGTCCGTGGCGATGTTCTTCCAGTTGGTGGAGTCACCGCAAAGGTTGAGGCTGCAATAGACAGTGGATTATCAAAGGTAATAGTCCCCCTTGCAAATTACAATGATATTATACTTGATGAGGCTCATAAGGACAAAATAGAAATAATCGCTGCCGCAACAATAGATGATGTACTTTCAAACGCCCTTGTTAAAGGCCCAGAAGAAGAACAGTTCCTTGAAAAGGTTAAAAACATAATACATCCTGTATCAAAGGAGATAACAACATCGAAGAGGCCAAATGCGGTATAAGATCGATTATATAAAATTTAATAATTTTAATTTTGATTTAATATTAAATTTTATAAAATCAAGAAATAATTTTTTTCAGGTTGTGGATGCAAAAAGCATTATATCTGAGTTGCAAATAATTAATGCCTTAAAAAAAACAAATCGCTATTTCAGGCATAATAAAAGAATTAAAATTAAATCAAATATATTTTTAATGTACCTTGGTTATACAACACAGATATCAAGTGCAATAGATCTCAACGGGATACATCGGGATTCTGAAAACGGTATTGTAATTTACGAAAAATCCAGCGATTTTGAAAACTTTTTAAATCTGGGTGGAATGGAAAAATCAACTTTTAAGCTTCCGTATGATAAGGCGGGGTTCGATAAAAAGGTTTTTATGGATATGGCGTATATCGATTTGCTAATTTAATTATAAAACCTCTGTCTGGTTATATATTCTTAATATTCTCATTAAATCATCCTTTTTTACGGAAAAATCAATTATTGGCTTTCTTATTGCATAGGATGCAACTATATTTCCAAGTTTAACCGAATCCTCAATATTAAAATTATTGTAAAGCCCAAAATAAAAACCTGCCCTAAATGAGTCGCCTGCGCCAACAGTATCGTGTATATCCTTTGTTAAATAGGCATCAAAATGTTTTTCACCATCCTTTGAGTAAATAACAGACCCGTGGCTGCCACACGTTACAATAATGTAATCCAAATAATTTAATAAGTCATCCTTTGTATGTTGCACCATTTTTAATAAATAAGAAAATTCATTATTATTTATTATCATTATATTTGATAAATTAATCATGGCCATGGCAGTATTTTTTGTATACATATACCATGTTTCCTGACCAGGGTCAAAAACAATTTTTGAATTTTTATTTTTTTCGGCTATTTTTATGTATTCCTCTGCAGGGCCTGTTCCAAAATGTATGTACCTGTAATTATCGTATTCAAAATATTCAGAGGGTTTCCATTTTGTGTATACCGGACCCTGGTACATGTATGCAATCTGTTCTTTTCCATCCGACGCTATGTAACAAATTGGTCCCGTGTCATCATCAAAAATTTTTATGTGTTTATAGTCTATATTCCGCTGCCGGAGAAAATCAAGAAATCCACTATGGGTTGATCTGGAAACAGCAGCATAAAGATCATAATCCACCCCGAGTGATTTTGAAACAAATGCAAAATTACCTGCTGTACCAGCGTAAACATTATTTAAATTTTTAACACTGGTTGCCTCACCCGGCATTGGTAAATTTAAAACACCAAGTTTTACATCTATATTTAAATGGCCAAAGAAGGAGAGAAACTTCATTACAACAATATCATTTCATTATATTTAATATTTATAAATTATTAATTATTATTTTATTGTAAAT
>NZ_LKBG01000001.1 GCF_001402945.1 Acidiplasma aeolicum | reverse complement strand
ATCCCTCATTAATTTTACATTTCTGCTCTCCTTTCCTATAGCCCTTCCGATATTTATCTTTGCTTTATAATCACATTTTTAATCTTAAAATATCTGGCAATGGCATCCCTCATTAATTTTACATTTCTGCTCTCCTTTCCTATAGCCCTTCCGATATTTTCAGGTGCAATTGACACAAACACATTGGTTGCATTATCCTTCCAGATCAGATCTATTTCCTTGACATCGTACCTAAAAAACAGGTTATGCACAAATGTAAGAAGGTCTGGAGAATATTCGGCCATGAGTATTCTTTTATTTATTTTATCCTTTAGGTCTGTTATAATTTTTTCATGTTTTTTAAATATCTCTGCCAGCTTTCGCTCCCCAACTACGAATAATACCATCTCCTCATTTTCAAGGCATTCATAAACATTTGTTTTTGTGTAGCTTTCAAATAGCTTAATATAACCAAGCGTTGTATTATCAAGAGTTATTTCATTCATATAAATTACCCTACCATTTATTTTTTCTGCCCCTTATAGACAAGATCTATTGCACCGGTACCAAGTGTTATGGGCTGTCCAACAATAATGTTTTCCGCCACACCACTTAATGGGTCAATTTCTCCAAGAAGGCCCGCCTTAAGCAGATGCTTTGATGTAATTTCAAATGCGGCCCTGGCAAGTACACTGCTTTTTCTTCCAGATATTCCCTGCCTTCCAACTGCCCTTACAGCACCTGAGAAGGTCATCATATCAGATACAAGCATTAAATGCCGTTTATCCACGTCAAGTCCCTGCTCGCTTAATGTGTTTTCAGCCTCACGGTATATTGCATTCCTTGCAGCCTCTATTCCAAGAACGTTTTCTATCTCTATTATATCATTTGTATATGTCCTTGTTGGATCAACGCCTTCTATATTTAATACATCCTTTAGATTGGAACCCTGCGTGTATAATATCCACTCATTGCTGGAATTATCATATCTTGCTATTGCCCTCTTTATTTTTGGCACGCCCTTTATCGGTGTAACCTTTAACTGCTCCTGTAGCTGGTATAACCTCTTAAATGATTCCTGCTGTAATTTTATTAAAATTCTCTCATTATCTACCTGATTGTATATTATCCCCTTTATCTTATCAAGGGCGTTAATTACATCAGAAATATTTACAAGCCTGTCCTTACTTTTATATGCATCAAGTTTAATTGTAAGGGACATGTCTCCAACATCTGTAATAATATCCGCAACATCGATTATGGCTGTATTTTCAAGATTTTTTATGAGCTGCTTTACCTTCTCACCATCATTTTTGTATTCCTTGGTAAGATAAATTGTCATTGACGGTGTGCTTGGTATCCTTCTTGCATCGACTATTTCGATTAATCTTGGAAGGCCGAGGGTAACGTTCATTTCCACCACACCTGCAAAGTGGAATGTCCTCATAGTCATCTGTGTTCCGGGTTCACCTATGCTCTGGGCTGCGATAATGCCAACAGCCTCATATGGGTCGACCTCACGTTTTTCTATTTCCAAATTAACCCTTTTTAATAGTTTTTCATACTTATCTGGTGGTAGTTCCTTTTTATACTTTGCCAGCTTATCAACAACAGATAATGGAAAGTTATATCCACGTGCCTTAAGATCCGCAATAACATCCTCATCCTTCTCTGGAATCTTATATTCAGATTTTTCCTTATATTCAACTGTAAATTCCTCCCCTACTGCAAATGAATCAATCTCTGATTTGTTATCATTAAGTTTAAAATCTGAAATTGGTTTTTTATCTATCTTTTTAATTGAATCAATTTTTATAACAGTAACAGATGCGGGCTTCTTTTTGAATAATAAATCCTTATCTGTGTTTTCATCATACTTTTTTATCTCAGAAATTGATGTTTCATACTCAAAATTCTTTTTATCTGTGGTTATGTATCCCTTTGTTATATCTGCGGGTATATCAAAATCTATGGCATAATAACATGGAGCCTTTTTTTCTATATCTGAAATATTCTTTTTTGTATCCTTCCATAGAATTACATTCATTGTTCATCACCCAGCTCATCGTATGCTATATAATCAATATCAATGGTTTTGCCCTCATCACTGCGTGTTGGATCTATGCCATCCTCACCGTACTTAAACTGTACTATTGACCCAACAGTATCCTCAACCCTTCTTTCTGGATCTACCTTAAGATCTTCAAATGCATTAATTAATCTTCTCTGCATATATCCACTCCTTGAAGTACGTACGGCGATATCCACCAGGCCTTCCCTTCCTCCTATACTGTGGAAGAAATACTCTGTGGGACTCAACCCTGCCCTGTAGGATGATTTAATAAATCCTCTCGCATAGGCACCAAGATCATTCTCCTTGAAGTGCGGCAGGGTTCTGTTTGCATAACCTCTATTAAGCCTTCCACCTCTAACTGATTGCTGGCCAACCATACCCGCAACCTCTGCAATGTTCAGCATTTTTGCCCTGGCACCTGATCTTGCCATAATAACTGATGGGTCATTTAGACCAAGGTACGATGATGCTATTTTACCTGATTCATCCCTTACTGAACCAGTTTCACCAAGTATTTCAACCTCAAGTGTATCCTCAATTGATCTTCCAGGCATTGGCTGTAATTGTCCTGCCCTGAAAGCCTCAACTAGCTTGTCTATCTTTTCTATGGTCTCGTTTGATATTTCCTCTATCCTTGCAATTGCATCTGCAGGTATATCATAATCCTTAATTCCGGTTGAGAATCCATTAAAACTCAGGAACCCAACGGCAAGGCGTGTTACATTATCAACAAATTTGGCGGCAGCGTCAGGTCCAAACTTTCTAAATATTCTATCTACAATTACACCGGAGAATGGGCCAACAGCCTCATCATCTATTGTACCATGTATTAATTTTCCGTTGGTTATGACAACGTATGTATCCTCAGGGTCATTTTCATACTCGCATTTATCCTTGGAACCGGCACAGAGATGGCTCTTAAATTTCATATTTATGCCCTCTGGCAGTATAAGTGAGAAAATATCCCTGCCGTGATAATATTTTTTGCCATCCTTTATAACAGGATCAGGCATTTTATCTATATTTAAGTAGGATGTTATGTGTATAAATTCCTCCTCTGAGAATAATGGGTTATTATGTGTTAGGAGGAAAAGGGCTGTTATATGATCGTGTATTGCCCCTATAATTGGCCCTCCAAATCTTGGGGATAAAATCTGTTCCTGAACCTTCATTATTATTCTTGCCTCTGCCCTGGCCTCCTCACTCTGGATAACATGGAGGTTCATCTCGTCCCCGTCAAAATCTGCGTTGTAAGGTGTGCAAACAGCAAGATTAAATCTAAATGTCATTCCAGGAAGTACCCTCACTGTATGGGCCATCATTGACATTCTGTGAAGTGATGGCTGCCTGTTAAACAGGACTATATCGCCCTCGGTCATCTGGCGTTCCACTGTCCATCCTATGTCGGCCCTTTCACTGTTAATTTCAGCATTCTGATCTGTAATCTTTATTCTGCGCCCATCTGGCCTGATAAGATAATTGACTCCGGCAATGTACTTGCCGTCAGGCGTTCTTGGTGATGTCCCCCTTTTTATCCATTCCTTCATTTTGTCTATATTGAATGAGTTTATTATTACAGGAACTGTAAGCTCCCTGGCTGCTATTTCAGGTATTCCCACCTCATTAATTGATAGGAATGGCTCGGGTGATATAACAGTTCTCGATGAAAAGTTTACCCTTTTACCTGATAGATTTGCCCTGAATCTACCCTCCTTACCCTTTAATCTCTGAACAAGGGTTTTTAATGCCCTGCCAGACCTGTGCCTTGCAGGCGGTATTCCAGCAGTCTGATTGTCAAAATATGTTGTTATATGGTACTGAAGGAGGTCCCACAAATCCTCTATAATCAACTGTGGTGATCCATTATCCCTGCTTTCCCTAAGCCGCTGGGATATTCTTATTATATCAACAAGCTTATGTGTAAGATCATCCTCACTTCTCTCTCCTGTTTCCAATGTTATTGATGGCCTTACATCAATTGGTGGAACCGGTAATACTGTTAAAACCATCCATTCCGGCCTTGCTGCATCCTTATTTAGACCGTAAAATATAAGGTCATCATCCGGTATTTTTTCAAGCCTTTCCCTTATTTCCTTGGGTGTTATTTTTATTCCACCCTCCCTGAATGTTGTTGGCTTATCCAGTATTACCTTTGGGCTGTCAGCACCGCAGTGAGGGCATTTTACCCTCTGTGCTGCAACGTCAAGGATCTTCTTTAATGTTAGATCTATTATTTCAGGATCCTCTGTTTCATAATTTATTGCACTTAACTGCTTTTTATATGTTTCTATTTCCTCATCTGTTAATTTAATTCTCCCACATGATTTGCATGCAGAATCAAGCATGTTTTTAATTTCCTTAACAAAGCCAATATGTACAACAGGCATGGCAAGTTCGATATGCCCGAAATGACCGGGACATTCATCTACCCTGCCACCACATGTGGCACATTTAAGTCCTGGTTCAATAACACCCATGTGAAGATCCATTAACCCTTTTTCTATTGGGTAACCATCATCATCGTAGGTATCTGGTGTAATAACCCTAACCTGGGACATTTTTCTAATCTCCTCAGGTGAAAGTAATGCAAATTTTATTTTTTCAATTCTTTTAGAAACATTATTAAAACTCATTTCATATCACCCAGTTCAAGCCTCATGACAATTCCCATGGAGCTTAATTCATCTCTCATTAATTTAAATGCATAACTGGTCTCTATTGGATATATATTTCCTGTATTACCGCATACAGGGCATCTTAATGTACCCTTTCTGAAATCATATATTGCTATATGGCCGCATGAGGGGTTGCCGCAAACATAAAGTATTGTTCCATCACTCTGGTCCAGCAGCCTATCCTTTATAACCATTGATGCACCGTGGGCAATTAATGTATCCCTTTCCATCTCACCAAATCTGAGACCTCCCTGTCTTGATCTGCCCTCTGTGGGCTGTCTTGTTAATATCTGTATTGGCCCTCTGGATCTGGCATGGAATTTGCTTGCCACCATGTGATGAAGCTTCTGATAATAAATAACCCCTATGAATATATCAACCTTAAATTTTCTGCCAGTTATACCATCATACATTACCTCATTACCTGATTCCCTGAAACCGTATCTTTTAAGTTCCTCTCTTAGACTCTTTTCAGGCTGGCCATCGAATATTGTTGAATCTATATTCTCTCCACTCATGGTTGCAACCTTTGCGCCCATCATCTCAAGCACATGTCCAAGGGTCATTCTTGAAGGCACTGAATGAGGATTAAATAATAAATCCGGGATTATGCCATCCTCGGTAAATGGCATATCCTCCTGAGGAACAACATGGCCGATTACACCCTTCTGTCCATGCCTTGAGGCAAATTTATCTCCTGGCTGAGGTATCCTGTCGCTCCTGACCTTCACCTTAACTATCTTGCTGTTGCTTTCTGAAACCGTAAGGAATACATTGTCAACATAACCTGACTCATTTGGTCTTACCGTAACAGAGGATTCCCTCCTCCTTAAAGGCCCAAGCTTGTCGGCATTTTCCTCCTCTAGAAATCTTGGTGGTGATGTCTTTCCAACAAGAACATCGGAACCTTCAACCCTGGATTCTGGCTCTATTATACCATCCTCATCCAGATTTTTATAAAATTCTTCTGCCCTGGCGCCTATTACATCATGGCTCGGTATCTCAAATTTATCCTCCTGGCCTCCTGGATACCTCTTTTCCTCTGCTGTGTATGTTCTAAAGAATGCACTTCTTCCGAGGCCCCTTTCTATTGATGCCTTATTCATTATTATGGCATCCTGCATGTTATAACCATGATATGATAATATTGCGACAACAAAATTCTGGCCTGCAGGCTTTCTGTAATATTTTATAAAGTCCATAACCTTTGTTGTTACCAGTGGTACCTGTGGGTAGTGCAACAGGTGACCTCTCGTATCTGTTCTTATCCTGTAATTTGCGGCGGGAAGCCCTATGGATTGCTTAATCATTGCAGAGGCTATTGTAATTCTTGGAGATGAATTATGCTCAGGATATGGTATTAAGGATGCAACAACACCAAGGATCATTGATGCGTCAATTTCACAGTGTGTATGATCCTTTTCTAGAAGATTTGTGCCCTTAAACCTTGCATGACATTTATCGCATTCAAGAACAACATTATCCTCGCCAGGATTTACCCATGTTACTGAATTTCTATACAGAACCTCGCCACAGTTTGGACATTTTTCCGGGAAGCTAAATGGATAAACTGCAATGTATGCATTTTCCTCCTCCTCTGCATCAAGCCATTCAATAGCCCCAAGCTTTACCAGATCATTGACTGTATAGTCACCCATCCTTAATTTTTCAAGCATGTCCTCGTTAAGGACTGTTTTGCCATCCTTAACCACAAGCAGTGGCCTTCTTAATCTTCCACGATCGCAGTTTATAATAACCTCGTTTGTATTTCTATCATATTTTACATTAACCTCATTGGATATCTTTCCGGATCTCCTTAAATTCCTTATTGTTTCTGTTAATGTTGCAGGGTCGTCATGATAACCTATAAAGTCTCCGTTTAAATATACCCTGCCTGAGAATTCCTCCTGTGTTATTTCATAAATATCCATATTTTTCAGTTCATTATAAACTATATCAGGATCAATACCCTGGGTTACATTGATTATTAATGAGGCATTTTTAACCAGTCCACAATTCTGGCCCTCGGGTGTTTCATTGGGGCATATTCTTCCCCACTGTGTTGGATGCAAATCCCTCGCCTCAAAATGCGGCTGTGATCTGGTTAATGGCGATATAATCCTTCTAAGATGGCTTAGCGTGGCCATATTGGATGTTCTATCAAGAAGCTGTGAAACACCAGTTCTACCGCCTATCCAGTTTCCTGTGGCCATTGAATGAAGGATTTTTTGTGTTAATAGATCCTGCCTAACAGCAGGTCTAAGCCTTATTCCCCTCTTTTTATTATAGGTTTTTTCAAGCTGATATTTTAGATCCTTCATTACAGATTGAAATGCATTTCTAAAAAGCTCATCAAGAAGGTCACCGGATAATTTTATCCTTTTATTTGCATAATGATCCTTATCATCAACATTTCTTATACCAAGATTTAATTCCAAAAGTGATCTTGCCATTCTTCCAAGGTATATGCCCTTTTTAAGCCTGTCTGAAACATCTCCACCAAGATGTGGCAATAGCGCACGGTCAAGCATCTGTACGATTTTTTTATCCCTGAATTCCTTGGCCTGGCCCGCTGCAAATCTTTTTTCCAGGTATGATATGGCATCATCCTTTGTATTGACACCATTTGGTGGTAATATTTTTGGATTCTTTGCATCTTCTATGTTTGCATAAATTAATGGATCCATTCTTATATCAGAATATATGGCATTGTGTATATCAACATCCTTCTCTATTCCAAGAGCCTTCATTAAAATAACAAGTGGAACGCTGCCTGCAACTGTGGGTATTGATACATTAATAATTCCATCATTGCCCTTTTCCATTGATATTAATGCCCTGAATCCGCCTTTCTGTGAGAAAACCTTGGCAACCTCAACCTTGGAATCGTATTTCTCCTCATATTCAACAAGTATCTTGTTTGGTGCAAGATCCTCAAGTGAGACAATGACCTTTTCTGTTCCCTTTATAATGAAATATCCCCCGGGGTCTGTTGGGTCCTCATCAACATATTTTAATTTCTCCTCCCTTGTTCCGTCAATAGGGCCGTTATTTTTTTCTATATATAAATCAAGATTTTGATCGGACAGCGTGCATATTTTTGATCTTACCATGACTGGTATTTCACCAATTTTTATTGTGCTTGTATCCTTTTCAACTCCATCTTCGACAACCTTTAAGCGAAGTATAATAGGGGCCATATAATTTAGGTCCCTTAATCTTGCCTCTTGCGGTGTTATTTGATTTGATGCACCTGAGGCCTCCTTAATTTCAGGTTTATCAACCCATATTGTTGGGTCACCCACAGGTTTTCCATTCTCATCCCTTTCCCTGCCAAAATAGATTTTAATTTCACGGCCATGGGTTTTTGCTGTGTCAAGTTCTATAACACCTGGTGTGGCATCATCAGATATTTTTGTCTCATCAACAATCTGCTGCATTATATTATCCGGGTTTGTTTTTGATGCATAAAAATAATTCATGGAGTCAATCTGATAGTTTACAACACTTTCCGATTTAAAAAAAGCATCCAAAATTGGGTTCATTTATATCACACTCTTCACAATTACTCTATAATATTCATAGTAGCCTGCAGTCGGACTCTTCCGTATAATTTTAATTATTCTCCCAGGCTCTAACTTTCCATGGATTTCCTCCAGTGCCTTAACGGCAGGATCATTAATGCTTATCCTTGGGAGGTTTTCCTTTGTAACATTCAGCATTTTTAAAACTTTATATTCCTCTTCAACAGGCACCAAATGGTGTTCAGGCACTATCTCGTGCTCAAGCACATTAAACTTACTCATTTTATCACCAAACGGGTCCGAGGGGGTTTGAACCCCTGACCGCCTGGTTAAAAGCCAGACGCTCTACCTAGCTGAGCTACGGACCCATACAAAGTAGCTCGCTATAATATATTATTTATGGATATAACTTTTTGTGTATTTAACCATATCACGAAATAGTATTTTAAATTTTTACTTTTTTATGTTGATTTTTCACCGGTTATCTATTATTTTTAATTTTAATACACTTATTTATTACACCAATGAATATTATAGATATTTTATCATATTAGTATTCTGAAAATTTGTTGGTCAATTCAGGTTTTAATTTTTTAGATAATAACCTAAATAAAATTGATAAACCAGATTATTTTGCAATAAATTAAGATAATGGGCAAATTTAATATTTGATTTGATATTATCTAAACATGAAAGTTAATATTGATGGTGAAACAAAAACACTGCTTGCTGTTTGGTATGAAAATGGAGAGGTAAAGCTGATAGACCAAAGATTGATACCAGATAAAATTGAAATTTTTACCGCTAAAAATAGTGATGATATATATTATGCAATTAAAAACATGGTGGTTAGGGGTGCCCCCGCAATTGGCGTAACAGCCGCATATGGTCTTGCCATGGCCAGTAAGAATAAGGAAAATATGGATGAGGCTGTTAAGCGCATTGCATCATCTAGGCCGACAGCATATGATCTCTTTAAGGCTATTGATTATATGAAAAATAATAAATTTGCAGAATCGGCAGCAAGGAGGTATGCAATGGAAATTACAGCCAGATCAAAAAAAATAGGGGAATACGGCAATGAATTAATAAAGTCTGGTGATAAGATACTAACACACTGCAATGCTGGAGCTTTGGCCGTGGTTGACTGGGGTACTGCACTGGCACCGATGAGAATTGCACACGATAGCGGCAAAAATATTTTTGTTTACGTTGACGAGACCAGGCCCAGATTGCAGGGGGCCAGACTTACTGCATGGGAACTTCAGCAGGAGGGAATAGAACATTCAATCATAGCAGACAATGCGGCCGGATATTTCATGAAAAATAAGGATGTAAATCTTGTAATAGTTGGGGCCGATAGAATAGCGGCCAATGGTGACTTTGCAAATAAAATAGGCACATATGAAAAGGCAGTACTGGCAAGGGTAAACAACATACCATTTTATGTTGCTGCTCCAGGAAGCACATTTGATTTTTCAATCAAATCAGGTGATGAAATACCAATAGAAGAGCGTGATGAAAATGAGGTTCTAATTGTAAATGATAAGCATTTGGGCCCGGCAGAAAGCCATGCAAGAAATCCTGCATTCGATGTTACCCCACATGAATATGTAACCGCCTTTATAACTGAATATGGTTTATTTAAACCAGAGGAGCTAAAGAATCTGTATTCCATGATTCAAAGGGATTTATTCATGAGATAATCATTAATCTTTGTCATGGATTCATCCCTTTTTTCTTTTAAATCTTTTAAGAATTTTGATATATTTTCAGCAGCCTCGGCCTTGCATGAGCCACACATTCTTGCACCACCCTTGCACTCATCGTACACCCTTGTAACATATTCATTATCAGGATTATGGTAGGCATAAAGTTCAAAGACCGGGCATATATCTGGATTGCCGCCAAACTGTTTCTGTTCCTCAATAGTTTTTTTTCCTCCGGTGACCGCATTTTTTATTTTCCTTTCAGCCTCCTTTGGATCATCATTGAGTGATATCAATGAATCTGGTACAGATGAGGACATTTTTCCGCCCTTTAGACCAGTTTCAAGCTTCTGGAATGTTGCAGATGGCCCTATAAATGTCATATCATTAAAGTCCTTTTCAAGGTTTGCCAGAATGATATCGATTTTAATATCATCCTCTGGGACTGAATTTGATATTTTTATTGATCTGTATTCATAATTAATTTCGGTTTTGTATAAATTCTTTGAAAGGATTTCAACAGCCCTATCAATAAACTCATGCGGGTCATTTTTTCCCCTGATATATACTGATATTCCAGTATTTTCCTTCTTTACATTGTATATTCTGTACCGCTGGGCAAGATCGCGCATTAATCTTATATGAGGGTCCTGATCAACTCCGACAGGAACAATTGTTGGAGCAGGGCCACCGTATTTTCCTAACTGCACATGAAGTACGTCTGATGCCTGTATTATTGGGGCATTTACATGTAAAATGGATGATGAATCCTCCAGGCCATATATTGCCTTCAGTTCAGACATGTTTGTTTCGTTTGATAAAACATATGCAGTTTTCTGCATATCAAAATTTTCTGATTGAAAGTATATATTGCAGGGTTTTAATCCCATGGATATGTAATTAACAATATAATTATTTATTGCAATATTTCTTGCCTTTTCAAATGATATGCCCCTTGTTGCATATGATTCAAGGTCAGCAACTGCTATTGTAACCCTGGCACCAAGGCTTTGAAAATACATCATCTGGTCTATGGTAATCTTATTCCCCAGATGCATTTCTCCAGATGGCATTAGCCCTGTAACGGCATTAAAAGGCATTTTATTCTTTATTGCAAACTCTATATAACTTATGGATCTCTGACCAAAGATTAATCTCCTTGTAAAAAGGTAATGATTAAAAAAATTATCTGTATTTTCTATTCCAAAATCCTTTTTTAATTTTTCATAATCAAAATATTGTTTTGAACTCCAAGGGTTAATCATAAAAGGTAATAATAAGAGGGTTAATTAATTTTGTTAAATATAAATAACGACAGCGAAACATAGTTCCCATCCCCTCGCGGAAGATAGTACAGTATGAAACACACCGGGCTTCACCGTCGGGTTCGGAAAGAGACCTGGTATTTCCCCGATGTTATGGCCGTCGTCTAATAGAAATTACATGCCGGTATATAATATTTTCGCGGTAATGGATGGACAATATTACTTATATATGAGTAATTACAAAAATTTTTATATATTTACCTGTAATTAACATTTAATGATGGCGTATAACACTATTGAGGACATACCACAAACCCCCATGTTAAAGAAAATAACAATTCTATCCTCCATGGGTATAATGATGGATGGATACACACTTACTGTATTCTCATATGCCCTTCTATATTTAATAAAGGTAATGGCATTAACAAGCTATGAGATTTCAATTATGGGTATTTCATCAATTCTGGGAGTTTTTGCTGGCAGCATTATTTTTGGTAAAATGGCAGACATTTATGGCAGGAGATATATTTATGTCTACGATTTAATAGCAGTTTCCATATTTATTTTTTTAACTGGATTTTCAACAAATTACGTAAACTTTTCAATTTTTCAATTTCTTGTGGGGTTGGGTATTGGTGCTGATTATCCAATAAGCTCATCAATACAGGCCGAATTTTCTCCAAAAAAGGTAAGGGGAAAATACCTTTTAATTAACATTTTTTCATTTTCAATTGGATCAATAATTTTTTTATTTGTCGCCGTTCCATTGGTGCTTTTTACTGGTGTAAATGCATGGAGATTTATGTATATAATCGGTGCAATATTCCCCATTTTGGTATTATATTCTAGGAAAAAAATGCCAGAGAGCCCATACTGGATACAGCACAAATTTGGTAAAAATGCTGGTGAGAGGGCAAGGCTTGAAATGGAAAAATATACAGGATACAGAATAAATAAAATCCCTGAACTTGAGGTTGGTGGTTCTAAAATCAGGGACGTTTTAAAGGGGAAATATCTTGTCTATTCCATTTTTATTTCAGTTGCATGGTTTTCCTATGACATTGTTAGCTATGGCATATGGACATATTCACCCCTGATATTTTCAACAGAGATCACATCCTATTATGCAGACCTTTATATAGTGTTTACAGGTATGGCAGAATCCATACCAGTATTTATAGGATTTTTAATAGCAATATACTATGTGGATAAAATAGGCAGAAAATCTCTCCTAATAATTGGATTTTTAGGATCGTTCATTGCACTTATTATATTCTTTTTCATGAATATATACATGGTTGTTGGGTTAATTATGACCTTCAGTGCATTTGGTATTGTACATTTCTTCCATAATCTGGGGCCAAGCCCAATGACATATGCATATCCTGTAGAGATTTTCCCAACACGTATAAGGGGAACAGCAATGGGCTTTGCAACATCTGTATCAAGACTTGGTTCCATACTTGCAGTTTTTTCATTTCCAATTATTGATGCATTGTATGGTTTAAAAACAATAGTAATATACTTCGCAGTATTCGAGTTAATAGGACTTATAATTACAATTAAATACGCACCCGAAACAAAAAATAAATCCCTTACGTAAAAATTTAAATAAATATCAGAACAAATGATAATAATTTATTAAAAATAAATTAAATTTACAGGAATGGCCCAAGAAGTATTGGCAATATAACTGTAGCGTCTCCATAAATATTTACAAATTTTGCATTTTCCTTAACCTTTTTCCAGGTTATTGCCTCCTCAAGTTTTGCACCAGATAATGACCCATCATACTCCTGGGCTGTTGTTACATAAACCGCCTCATCCAGACCATCCCTGAACTGGTTCCACCATATTGTATGGTGCTTTGATATGCCGCCACCTATCATTAATGCACCTGTTTTTTTTGCATCAAATATTATGTCAGATAATTTATGCTCATCCTCCAATAAATTTATTTTAAAGTCATGGTTCATTTCATAAAATGACCAGAGCTGTGAACCAACAGAACCATCAGTAATGCCGGGAACAAATATGGGTATATCATTTTTTGCCGCGTTGTACAATATTGAGTTGTCATCGTGCATTTTAAGCCCTATTTCCCTTATGAGTTCCCAGCCTGCCCATTCCTTCTTGACCTTATAAAGCTCCTCGAGTACTGGCATTACCTTTTTTTCTATAATTTCACCGTAACTTTCGTCCGGTACAAACACATTACCAAGCCTGTTGATTCTTAAATCCCTTAATAAGGTATCACCGAAATTGAATGTACCTGCATAATAATTTGTATATGTTCTGGCTATATCATGGTCTAGTGTACCGTTTGTTGTAATTATAACATCCACCAGTTTATTTTTTACAAGCTGATTTATAATACCTCTTGTTCCTGTTGATATAATATCTGCAGGAAAGGACAGAAATGTGGTTTCATCACTTGTAAATTCTTCTTTTAGTATTTCATACCCCTCATAAATTTTTTTGGAGGTAAATCCACCACTCTTGGCAAAAATATTAATTAATTCTCCAAGGGTTGTATTTTTATTAATATGCTCATCTTTAACCGGGTCTTTTAATAGCTCATCTCTGTTTATTTGATCTGCCATATAACAATATATAAAATAAATATAAAAATATAATTAAGTCTCTTTACGTGGATTTTAATTTTAAAATATTTTAATATTACAATATTAATACCAGATAAACTATGGTTAATTTTTGCATTATATAAAAAGAGGGCCGGGACCGGGAATCGAACCCGGGTCCGGGGATCCACAGTCCCCAAGGATATCCATTACCCCACCCCGGCCATTATAAAACCATACTGGATCAGGTTTTGCTTAATATTACTTTTAGCTATATAATTTTTTCATGTTTTTTGGATTTTGCATAAATGAGCACTGATTTTATATGGTACAAATCTTTTTTATGATGCTGATAAATATGCGGAACGGCAATTTCAATTTCATTCATTCTTATTATTTCCCCACACTCTTCATATAATTTTCTTACAAAATCAAGAGATTTAAAATTATGTATTGAATATATATAATAACCTATTTCAAATGCTTTTTTAATAAAAGGCAGATCTGCATGCCGGTTTACTGACCCATATGGAGGGTTCATAATAACAGTGTCATATTCACCTGAAATGTCTGAAACATCGCGGTTTTTAAAATTTATATTTAGGCCATTCTCAATGGAGTTGCGCCTTGCAATTTCTATTGCCTCAGGGTCTATATCTACAGCGGTTACACTTGCAGCCCCAAGATATACTGATCCCATGGCAAGGATGCCATTTCCAGTTCCAAGGTCTATTACATTTTTTTGTGCTATGTTCCCATCGAAATAGGCATTCCACAAGATAAATGATGCAGTATAGGAATCAGTGGGATACTGCTCTAAATTTATTTTATAAGATGAAATTTTTTCAATATTCTGAAGAAATATTTCAAGGCTTTTCCTGGAAATGTTATTGCTGTGGGTTACCAACTGCCATCTCCACTATATTTTTTGCAATATTATATGATTCGGTTTTATCTCCACCCCTTTCGATAAGAAGCTTCTCTATCTTTCTAATGGCCCTCTGCCTCTTCCACGTTCCACTCTCATGAGCTGCCAGAACTATATATTCTGCTATTTCCCTATCAACATTAATGCCAAATCTTTCCCTTATCTTTATCTGCCATACTGGAACAAGGACCGATGGTAAATCTCTTAATGAGTTGTTTAATCTTGCCTTGTTAATTATTTTATTAATATTATCTGACTGTGACATACATATCTATTGTTAACTTATTTATAAATTTTTCATATTTTAATTATTGAAAAATAATATAACCCCACAAACACTACTTTTAAAGCCCAATACTGAATTTTGTATTTTACGTATATTTTACTTTTTATATTTATTATGAAGCCTGAGTATAACATACCGTCATTTCAATTACACATTATTTCATTTAAAATCAATAAAGTTATTTATTTAAGTTAAATATCTGGTTAATATCAAGGCGTATGGATGTCAAATAAAATTTCGATTTACATTAAATATACAAAGCCAAGAGTATGGTGGTTACTAGTTTTTACAGGATTTGCAGGTGCAATTTTGGCAGTTAAAGATTATAGTGTTGAAAATGTAATATATATTATTATAGCAACAGTTTCAGTTATGCTTGGGTCAATGGGTGCAGAGAGCCTTACAAATTACATAGATTATAACATGGATTCTGTTATGGAAAGAACAAAGGGCAGGCCATTACCAAGGGGAGAGATATCAAAGAAAGGGGCACTTTTATTCGGTTACATACTGTCAATATCCTCAATAGTAATTTTAATAATTTTTTTAAAATTTATTTCAGCATTATTTATGCTTCTTGGAATCTTTGATAACGTTGTGATTTACAGTTACTGGCTTAAAAAGATATCACCATTTAGCATAATATTTGGTGGCTTTTCCGGCGCTTTTCCTGTTTTAATTGGCTGGTATTCAATTACAAACTCATTTTCATGGCTTCCCTGGATACTGTTTATACTTGTTATGATATGGATTCCTGTTCATGTGTGGAGCCTTGCCTTCAGGTATAAGGACGATTATAAAAAGGCAAATGTCCCGATGCTTCCTGTAGTTTATTCAGATAAAACAACAGCAATTGCCATATCATTCTCATCAATACTTTTGATAGTATTCTCAATTATACCTTATTTTATAGGGATATTCAATTATATCTATCTTATTATAGTTTTAATATTATCAATACCTGTCATTTATTATTCATATTTATTTATTAAAAATAATGATAAAAATTCTTCATTTAGACTGTTTATTTATACTGCACCATATTTAACATTCATATTTCTAATTAGCCTAATATTAACCATATTGAAAATTCATCCATTTAAATTAATTTAATTATACGATTCTGGGTAATTATTAAAAATCAATGTTATAATAATATAATATCATCTATGGAAGTTAATTTTCCTCCAATAACTTTTTTAAATTGCTGCCAAGGCGTTCATTAAGCATTTTTTCATACTCATTGAGTATATATGAATACCTTTCATTATTTTTAATAAATGTTTTAACGCTGTTTGTGTATGGTGATAATATCTTATTTGTAAATGAATTCATCATCAAATTAATGTATTTTAACTGAACCTCGTTAAGGTCAACCTTTTTTGTAAGTTCATTTACTTCATCTTCCTTTACTTTTTCAGCAAATTTATAAAATATTGCTATTATATCATCTGATCTTATCTGGTTAATTTTATACTCATATAATTTAAATTCATCTTCTATTATACTTCTTGCCTTTCTTATCTCTATGTCCCTCTGTTTTCTGGTTTCTTCAGATATTTTCCCAATATCTTCAAATGAATAAATTTCGATATTTTTCCTGCCAATTTTTTCTATATTGGGGGGGTTTGAAAGATCAATTAAGATTCTTTTATCATTAATTCCTGCCAGAATCCCAGAATCTATTATGTATTTTTTTGATGATGTGGCCGTGATTATAATATCATTTTTATTTACAATACCATTTATATCGCTTAAATCTGAATAATAACATCCATATCTTATGGCAAGATCTTTTGCATGCTCTATATTTCTTCCAGCAACTGTTATTTTAATACCATTATTACCCTTTAAATAATTTAAAAGTGATTCTGCCATTTTGCCAGTACCTATTATACATAAATTATGATAAGAATTATATTTATTTTCTATAATATCGGTGGCAATGGCTGCCATTGAGGTTTTTCCATGTGCTATATTCGTTTGGGTTCTTACAAGCTTTCCAATAGATAGTGCCTTCTGAAATGTAAAATCCAAAATCTTGCTCATATGCATCCTTTTTCTTGATAAATCTGCTGCGTCCTTAATCTGCCTTAGTATATCATTTTCACCAACAACCATTGATTCAAGACCGGAGGATACATTAAATAAATGAAAAACCGATTCTGGATACGAAAGTTTTATTGCACCATCAGCAGGTATTTCTTTTTGCAACTTATTTTCAAAATATATCTCTATTCTGTTACATGTTATTAGAATTACAAAGTTATCTATTGAATTTTTAATCATTAAATCCTCAAAATATTCGTACCCATTTCTAACCTGTTTATTAAACTCTTCTGGTGTATCCTTATAATTCCAGGAAACTAGGTCTATTAGGGACATACGTGTCTAATCTTAATAATTTGAAATTATATAAATTAGTTGGTAAATGAAAAATTTTAATAACTAAAAAATTTAGCCATAATTTGTTTATATATCACTTATATTAATCTCTAATGCTTTCCAGGGCCTTTGTGTATGCATCCACAGTTTTATTTAGATCTGAATCTGTATGTGCAAAGCTTATGAACTGTGTTTCAAATTGGCTTGGGGGTACATATATGCCAAGTTTTAATAATTCCATAAAGAGCCTCCTAAACTTATTTGCATCTGATGAAATGGCAGTTCTGTAATCAACAACAGGAGTTTTATTGAAAAACATTTGGAGCATTGAATATGCAACATTTATTTGGACATCCATATGCAGTTCTGATGTAATTTCTTCCAGAGCCTTTCCCAGCATGCTGGCATAGTTATTAATGTAGTTATAATCCTTATTTCTTAAAATTTCCAGTGTGGCTATCCCTGCAGCGGTTGATAATGGATTTCCTGAAAATGTTCCAGCCTCATAGACATCCCCGCTTGGGCTGATCTTTTCCATGATGTCCTCACGGCCTCCGAAAAGACCTATTGGGGCTCCACCACCTATAATTTTACCCATGGTTGTAAGATCAGGTTTTATGCCAATAATGTCCTGATAACCCTTAAAGGCGAATCTGAATCCAGTAATAACCTCATCAAAAATCAAAAGGGAAGAATATTTTTCTGTGATTTCCCTGAGAGATTTTAAAAAGTCATTTTTTGGACTTACAACGCCTATGTTTCCAAGTACAGGTTCTGTTATAACACATGCTATATCATTGCCGTACTGTTTAAATAATGTCTCTATACTTTCAATGTCGTTATACTGTCCAACCAGAACAGTCTTTGAAACCTCTTCTGGAACGCCGGCAGATGATGGGACGCCGAATGTTATATTTCCACTTCCAGATTTAATCAATGCATAATCATGTGCACCATGATATCCACCCTCCATCTTTACTATAAGCTTTCTGCCGGTAAACCCCCTGGCAAGCCTTATAGCATGCATTGTTGCCTCTGTTCCAGAGTTGGTAAACCTCATCATTTTTATCGATCCTACCGCATTCCGTATAATCTCTCCAAGCTTTACCTCATTTTCGGTAAGTGAGCCAAAAAGTATGCCTGAATCCACCTGATTTTTTATCTTTTCTGCTACAGTTTTATTGGCATGGCCAAGTATCATGGGGCCAAATGCAAGGGAATAGTCAATATATTCGTGATTTTCAACATCATAAATTTTGGACCCATATCCATGTTTAAATATTACAGGGACTGGCTTATAGTAACGCACCGGTGAATTGACACCCATTGGAAATAAGGTTTGTGCCTCCTTAAATAATTCCTCAGAATTCATTATTGTTAATACCTTTTAAGAATTTAGAATTTTTCAATTAAAAATTCCCTACATATTTTTACTAAATTGATTTAGAAAAATAATTAAATAAATCTATATGATGCAATTTTACATGAACTATAGATTTGAAAATCTGGATAAAAAGCTTATTAATGCGATTACAGTTTTGTTAAAAATTCTTCTTCTGGCGGCATTTATTGCTGTAATAGTTTACATGATCATTGCAATATATAACAGTGTTTTGTATTATAAAGGCAGCGGGGAGAACATTTTATATACATTCATAGATATAATAGTTGAAAATTCCCTTTTAGCGGTTGTTATTTTTGAGATATATGAAAGTGTATCAGACTTTTTTGATGGTACAGGCAAAACAGTACAGTATATCTTAAATGCAGCCATCTCGTTTTCAGCAAGGGAAATATTATTAATAATTTTTCAGGCCAAATTTTCTTCCGCAATAGAATTTAATGAGATTATATCAATTTCAGTTTTAATTGTGGCACTTTCATTTTCAAGCTTTATAATATCAAGACAAAATATTAAAAAAACCCAATAGATTTTTTAAAATAGATAACCAATAATATATATAATTAAACATAAATTATATAAGTTTCATAAAAGTTATTATATCATTTCTATATTACGTTGTAATTAATAATTTGGATGGTGAAAATAATGGCAAATAATAAACCAGGATTCATTGCGAGACCCATGGATACATTAAAAAATTCACTTGAGAAAAACATTATGATAGATGTTAAGGGATCCAGAAGCTATTCAGGGATACTTGAAGGGTATGATATATACATGAACTTGGTACTTAAAAATGTATCAGAAACAATTAATGGAGAGAATAAGGGTGTGTTTGATAAGATGCTTTTAAGAGGTGACAATATAATATTTATATCACCATCAGGAGGAGATTAAAATGAGCAATGGTACAGCAGCAATGGGAAAAATGAATAATAAAAAAATGCACATACGTTGCAGAAGGTGCGGCCATAACAGTTATAATATAAGGCAAAAAAGGTGTTCCTACTGTGGATTCCCATCACCCAGAATCAGACACTACAACTGGGCAAAAGCCAAGTGAAGAATGTGCCGTGGTTGGATACTACGGTAATAATGCCTTTATAAATATTTTGTTTGGATTAAAGGCCCTTCAGCATAGAGGCCAGGAAAGTTCAGGAATGGCCACCTATGATGGAAGTATACATATAAACAAGGGCATGGGACTTGTATCAGAGGTTTTTAAATCGTCGTCTTTGCCTGGTAATATAGGAATAGGCCATAACAGGTATTCTACCTCAGGTTCCAAGGGAATTGAAAATGCTGGTCCTTTTGTTATTTCCAGTTCTCTTGGTTATATAGGGATATCACACAATGGTGAGATAACCAATGCACATGATCTCAGGGAGGAACTTAAAAAAAATGGATATATATTCACAAGCTCCAGCGATACTGAGGTAATGCTCATTTTAATGGCCAGTGAGATAAATAAATATGGAATATATGATGGAATTAAAAAGGCCATGTTTAAACTTAAAGGTTCATATGCAGCGGCCATACTAATTAATAATACATTATATGCTTTAAGAGACCCCAGGGGATACAGGCCTTTGGTAATAGGAAAGAATTCTGATGGCATCATGATAGCCTCAGAGAGCGCTGCAATAGACACAGTTTCAGGTGAATTGATACGGGATGTTAAACCAGGTGAGCTTGTTGAGATAAACAATGGTGTAATTAAAAGCATATTTACCATAGAATGGCAGCATTCCCACTGTATGTTTGAGTATGTCTATTTTGCCAGGCCTGATAGCATTATAGATGGCAGGGAGGTTTTTAATGTCAGGTATAATCTGGGGAAAATACTTGCAATAGAAGAACCTGCAGTGGCTGATGTTGTAATACCTGTACCTGATTCTGGAAGGTCGCAGGCCCTGGGATATGCAGTGCAGCTTGGAATACCGTACAGTGAGGGGCTGATCAAGAATAGATATTCTGATAGAACCTTTATCATGCCTGATCAGCAAAGCAGGTATAATGCAATAAAATTAAAACTTAACCCCATAAAATCAGAGATATCAGGTAAGGATATTGTTCTTATAGATGATAGTATTGTTCGTGGAAATACAATGAAATTCATTATTAGCCTGCTTAAAAAGGATGGCGCGGGAAAAATTCATGTAAGGATAGGGTCACCTCCAATTATTGCACCCTGCTATTTTGGTGTGGATATGAAAACTAAGGATGAATTTATTGCAAACGAAAAGACAGTGGAGAACATTAAAAATGAGATAGGTGCGGATTCACTGGGGTATCTCTCAATAAACGGGCTTAAAAAGGCCATAGGCATATCAAATCTGTGTACTGGCTGCCTGACAGGCAGATATCCTGAGGAAATCCCACCGTTTGCAAAGCCAAATTATACCTAATTTTTCATTTTTTCAAGTATATAATCCCTCATGGATTGCACGTCTCCTGACCTCCCAAAATAATCCATTTTTATGGTTATGGCCATCTTATTGGCAATTATTCTTGCTATCTTTCCACGCTTTTTTACCGGAAGTGAGGAAAGGCCGGGATAATTAAAAAGTATGCCATATTTTGGTGATGGTGACCCTGTACGCATATGCTTAAAAAATGACTTTTCAGCACCCAGAATTTGTAATGTACTTGCAGGGTACTTTACAAGATTTTTTAAACCACCACTTTTCCAGAGAAATTCCAGGCATAAATCATACCCTATTAATTTTACTGTATTTGGCATGTAATTGTTTAATTTTGAATAAAGATAATCGCTTATTTTCTCCCTGAACTGGCATAACTCAATGCCCATATTTGCTATTAGCCGGTCTATATCATTTACATCGGAATTTAATAATTTATTAAAATATGCACATGGATCGTTACCGTAGTTTATGTCCATAATCATATAAATTGACAGTAATTTTTCAAGATATAAATTTATAATCTCATCAAGTTCCCTTTTAACCGAATATATTTTTATAATGTACTGGTCTCCTGAGAATTCCTCATTTATTCTTTCCTTTTCGTAAGAAAGAATTATTTCCCTTAAATCCGGTATGGTTTCTGATGGGTTTTTTTCCGTTTCCGGTATTATTCCGCTCCTTAGCATGTTCAGTATTTTTATGTAATCTTTTTCCAGGTTTATAAACCGGTATATTTTTCCGTTCCTCACCACGCCGTACCACATTATCTTTTCCACCGTTATCACTCTCCACAAGAAGCCCATCTATGTCAACAGCCTTTAGGTCATTAAGTGTATCCACAAGCATTGTTCCATAGGCTATTAATTCATTTTCCTCTGAATACACTGCCACCCTGTCCCCCTTTCTGGGGTTCCCCAGCACAGTTTTAATGCCGGGTGGGAATATATCTGATCCCTTAAGAATGTTCTTAATGGCACTCTTTTTAATTATAATTTTTGGTGTGTTCTTAAAAATAAAGTCCATACCTATAATCATATTATTAAGGTATTCGGGCTTACCAAGTTTTGACAAAATAACAGCATCACTCAAATCCTGCAGGGTGTGTGCCATATTCTCTGTGAAATCTCCAGTCGATAACCGCCTTAAATCTGCCATCTGTCCGCCTGGGCCTGCAACATAACCTATATCAGTGCATAATGTTCTTATGTAAGTACCGGATTCACATTTCACCTTAAATAAAACAAGCTTATCCTTTATTTCAAGTACATCCAATGAATATATTTCCCTTATCCTTAATTCCCTGCTTACGGCCGACCTTACTGGTGGAAGCTGGTATATCTTTCCAGTAAATTGGGAGAATACTGATCTTATATCTTTTTCTTGAAGTTCTTTATAAAATCTCATAACTGCAACATATTCCTTTGGCCTTTCATGCACTATGTCAATTAGCTTTGTGGCCTTGCCCAGGGCCATGACAAGAACCCCAGAAACATTTGGATCAAGAGTGCCTATATGGCCAACCTTTTTTTCACCGGTAATATCCCTTACCCACGAATCCACCTGATGGCTTGTTGGACCTGCCGGTTTATCTAGTACAATGAATCCATTTATACTGTTTTCAATATTTTCCATAAGTTACAGCTTTATTGAGATTATGCACTTAATATTTTCCATGTTATCTATTGATAATAGAATAAATATAATTAACAATATCCTCCGGCCGGTACAGTTCTGTTTTAATTATATAATCATAATATATGTAATTTCGATAATCAATACCATAAAATGTCATATATCTTCTTAATTCAGACCTCTCACGGCATATTATTGATGATCTCCCGGCATTATTATCGCGTGAATATATCCTTGATATACGTGTCTCTTCATCAGCCTCCAGAAAAATTCTTAAGGCATCTATATTATTATGTTTTGAAAGATATCCACACAACCTTGATTCTATTATTATATTGTCATTTTCCCTCATAAAATTAAGAATTGAATTGTCCTCCTCCATATCTATATTTTTATTTTCCTCTGCGTATTTGCTAAACTCAATCAGGCTCATGTGGTACTCTTCAGCCTTCTTTCTAAAAAAATAACCACCAGAATAAAATCTATAATTTAATTTATCTGCCAGTAATTTTCCAACCGTTGTTTTACCTGATCCTGATTCACCACTTATTGTAACTATCATAGTGAAGAGGCTTCCTCCTCCTCAATTTTCTTTATTTTGTATGTAAAATCAACATATTTCATGATCATTGTTACAAAATAACCGACAGCCAAGTTTCCAAGTGTATAAAGGGCCATCCATAATGGTATTATATAAACCTTTGTGGTTACTATGTTAAGATCAAAATCCCATGGCATTGCAACAACCTGATAATTTAATGTCAGTATGAATACATAAAGCCAGATAAAGATCAAAAAGAAAAAAACCTCTGTAACAAATAGAGGTTTCATTGTATTCATTGATATTGCAGCCTGATCCATCTGTCTCTCCATGGACATTTTTTGCAGTTTCTGAACCTTTACCCTGTCACCATCACGCATCGCCTGTCTCATCGCCTGCTGATATGCCCTGCTGACAGTTTGTGCCTTACCCATTTTAATCCAGTCAGTGAAAAAATACCTTGGTATCGATGATATTAAACCTAATATAATACCTGTAAGCATTATGGTTAAGATAGGGTACTGATAATGAAATCCAAGTATTGGCATAAATACCTTGTTCATATCGTATCCTATGGGATTCCTTATTGCTGGATCGCTAATAATAAATATTAACCCAAGACCAGCAAACATGAATATAAACTCTATCATCAAAAACTTTTGCATCTGCTGCTGGGCTGCGGGT
Source organism: Acidiplasma aeolicum (assembly GCF_001402945.1). GTDB lineage: Archaea > Thermoplasmatota > Thermoplasmata > Thermoplasmatales > Thermoplasmataceae > Acidiplasma > Acidiplasma aeolicum. The sequence continues at coordinate 27,480 of NZ_LKBG01000001.1, read as the reverse complement.
TTATTTGCCTGTTGCATTTTTATAACCTCCTCAAAATATTTTCTGCTGCTTCCTCTGGATGATTTTCTGGATTATATATAAAGTTAACTGTGGCACCTGAATAAACAGAATAGGCAACGGCATAATACCTGTTTATTTCCTGATGTTCTTTTATATCTTTTTCTGTGTCATTATCCCTAATCCTTGTGGGGTCATTCAATCTATGAGTTAGTATTTTATCAGGGTCCGCCTCAATTAGAAAATATGATGATATATTTAGCTCCTTAAGAACCCATTCAGGAAGTCCTGGAAGATATCCTGATGGTGATTTAATTGACATATGTGTGTCGATAATTATATTATCCATCTTTCCAAGTTCAATGGCCGCATTTCTCTGAAGTTCTATCTGGGCCTTTATGTCCAGCTTCCTCATTTCATCCCTGTTATTAATTTGATACATTGTTCTTGCAGTTTCAAACATTATTGTGCCAAAGTTCTTAACACTATAATCGGATCTCTGCGAAACCAGATCGATAACAGTGGACTTGCCAACCCCCGGAATACCAGAAACTATTACCCTCATTTATCCACCAATGAAAAACTGTCTTATCATGGGATGCATTTCCATTAACTGCTCCCTTCCCATTGCCTCGTAGAACTGAATTACTATACCAACAGCAAGTAAAAGGCCGGTACCACTGGTGTCACCAACGGTTCCTATTAAATCTGCACCACCGGCCAGCAAACCAACTATGGCGCCGCTAAATATTGTGATTGCAGGTATGTACTTGCTTAAAACCTTTTCCATTACCCTCGGATCCCTTCTAAAACCAGGTATCTGCATGCCGCTTGACCTTATCTGCCTGGCAACGGCACCTGCACCCATGTTTGTAGTTTCTATCCAGAATTTAGCGAATAAAATACTGAAACCAACGAGAAATGCCATAAATACAATGACGTGTATAACCTCCTCTATTGGTGTGTGCCCTAACAGTACATTCTGGGAAACTTTTGGTTCGAGTATAGGGAACAGCCAGTCCGATAGCCCATTTGGTGTGTATAAGTAGTATGCTAGACCGCTGGTTGGGGTTGTGTTTGATATTCCCAATGCGGTTACCTGTGTTGCTGATGGATAGCCACCAAGAAGTTTATTATGACCAAGTATGGGTATCTTGCTTAGCACAGGACTGCTCCAGAATAATAATGTCCACATTGATATATTGGCCAGAAGTGCTGTGGCAAGTATGACCGGTATATTTGATGCGTATAATAATTGAAGCGGGTACCTTCCCCTTGCACCCCTTACCCTTTCATGTGATATTGGCAATTCTATTTTGCTGCTCTGGAAATATGCAACAATAAAGAATATTAACAGGGTGCCGACTAATGCTATCATGGGATTTGGCTGCGCAAATAGTATCTGCTCCATGCCGGTATTTGTTAAACTGGCCGGACTGTTTAAAAATAGGTATATTGCCTTGGGTATTGCACCTGCAGGTGGGTTGCTTACCGATAATGGGGCTGTAATTGTGGATGGCACCCAGTTAAATGTACCTGTAAATAATTGTTGTGATACACCTGCAGCGATGAATAATGAAATACCTGAACCTATACCATATTTGGAAACAACCTCATCCATTAAAAATACAAGGTATGATCCAAAGAAAAGCTGCAAAACTATAATTGACTGTGCAAGAAATTCTCCATAGCCAGGAGCAGCCGCATTAAGGTTTGAAACAAGAGAGGCATCCGGAACCAGGAAACCAAAGGCCTGGGGTATTGCCTCAACAAATATCATGATAATAACAAGCAGCTTTTGAACACCCTGATAAATGGCCTTATCCTCGGCATTTGTAAGGTCTAAATTGAAAATCTTGGCCCCGGCAAATAACTGCATAACAATACTTGCAGTAACTATGGGGCCAATACCTAAATCCATTAATGATCCTGAAGCACCTGCGAATATTGCCCTAAAAGATGCAAATACATCTATTGTATCCTTTGTATTTAAACCATATATGTAAACATTTGTTAAAACAAAATAAAGCAGGACAATCAGGACTGTCCATAACATCTTATACTTGAATTCCACATGCCCGGATGGCTTTTTTATTGCAGGAAGTTTTGCAGTTAGGTTTTCCAGACCGTATAACCTGCTTTTCTTTGGCCCTGTATAGCTTAACAAAAGATATGCTATATAGAAAACGGGTGCAACAAGAATTCCTGCAATTGCCAGTTTAAGGCCAGTGTAATGATCAAAATAATAAAAAATTACAAGTAGTATTGCAAATACGAATATAACTGGAATGGCAGCCCCTTTATTCCTGTGAATCTCTGTCATTTTCTATCGTAATACCGTAATTGGAAAGCTTATTAATAGCCTTTTCGGTTGCATTGTCTATAATTATTTTCGACTTAATGTTAAAATTACCGGTACCAAGGAGCTTTGTATATCCTGCTGATTTTAAATCTATTACATCATCATTGACATACCCATCTGCCTTAAGATCATCATAGATATTCATCAGCTGATTTAATGTAATTGAATTTTCATATTTTTGTGCATGTGAGTGAAAACCATGAACACCATAATGATTTCTATCGTTCTTAAGGAGCCAGATCTTTCTATGGCCACCAAGGCCGGCCATTCCATTTCCTCCTTTCTTACCCTTGCCTCTACCGGCTTTCATTCCTCGGCCGTAATGGCCACCTCTTAGCTTTTTAGTTCTCGTTCTGACCATTTAAATCAACCCCAGATACAATCATTCTTTTAATTAATTCATTAATATTTTTCCCGCGATAACCTGCAGATCCGCCCTGTTTATACTGCTTCTGTATTGCCTCATATCCACCTTTGGGAGGATTAAGCCTTATTACAGGAATTATATCATTAGATTTATTTAATTTAACTTTTCCTGATATAATTGCATCAGCAAGATCCCTATATGATGAGAATCCCATGGCCTTAAGATGCTCATCGTCTATTTTTTTCCTGCCTCTCAGTAATATACGGTTTTCAAGTAATAATTCAAGTGTATCTGCATCAACCTCTCCCCATGTTAGATAATCTTTGGCTATTTGAAGCATGCCCTTAATGCTTGGCGTCTCATCATAAACTACCATATGATTAATGCTGTGAAGGTTCAAAAGTTCTAATGTTTTTTCTATACCTGGTTTTATTCCTGTGCTTCCTCTAATCCTTATTATTGCTATCATTTCCTATACCCCCTACATAAATTGGCGTTGAAAGCGTAATCTTTGGATTTATTTTCATAGATACCGTTTTCTTTAACGCATCAAAAGTGGCAAGCGCATAATTGACTGTTGTTTTTGTATGGCCTGATGCAAATCCCCATGCATCTTCTATTCCTGCCATTTTAAGTATAACCTTTGCCACATCACCTACAGCAAGACCAACTCCCTGTGGCGCAGGCTTCAATTTTACTGTAACCGATCCGGATTTTCCAACAATGTAAAATGGTAATGAGTGTGGCCTTCCGCAACCACATTCCCATGAGCCACATCCCCTTTTTATTTCTATTATATTGGTTTTTGCATTGTTTATTGCCTTCCTTATGGCAGGTGCAGCCTCCTTTGCCTTTCCCATGCCAATACCAACATAACCATTGCCATTGCCGACAACAGCTGTTATGGAATAATTCATTCTCCTACCGGAATCGGTCATTCTCTGAGCCCTTTCAATATTTATAATTTCATCCTTAAGATCAGGAACAAGATAGTCAACTATCTGGTATTCCTTCAATGGTAATTTAGTATGAAGTGCCTCACCTATTGTATTGATCTGGCCGTTTGCCACAAGTCTTCCTAGTTCTGTTTTTGGAACCCATTCCTCATCCATATTTATACACCCTTATTTTTATATTCTTCAAGATTTATTGCATTTTTTAAATGTCCACCGTTTAATCTTTCTTCAGATGGAAACACTGATTCATCAGCAGGTATGTCAATACCGGCGTCTATCATACCCTTCAATGCTGCGGCAAAACGCCCACCATGCATGAACTTATACCTGCCGGTATCCAGAACGGCCTCGCTTATATCCTTCTGCTTTGCCATTTTACCTGCTAGATAACCGCCAAGGTAATACATCTGAATGTTATTTCCCTTAAGATTGTATATCTTTTTTAGTGTTTTATCTGTAACTGTAAGTAAAATTCTGTCCCCGTCTGGGGAATAATCTGTAAACTGTATTGTAAAGCCCTTATTGCTCGGCCTTACAACAGCCCTGGTTGCCCCGGCCTTCAGAAGTTTGTATCTTTTATAATAATCTGTAATTCCTTCCTTTCTTCTCTTAAGAACTGGTATTGTTTTCATTTTTATCACCTGCCATATTTGATGAAGATTTTAGATGTGAAACCAGCTGGGCCCTTGAGGTAAAAGTTCCGCTTTTGATTATTCTATAATATCTGCGGTATACTTTTTGATCTATTTTGTTTTCAGCCTTTAAGGTTCTTAATTCTGATCTAAGAGCCCTTATTAATGTGATCCATCTTCTTTTACGTGGATATCTAGCATATTTTGTTCCTCTAACGGAACCTGGTCCTCTTCTCCTTCCCTTTTGAAGCTGGGAAATCCTCTTCTTTAACCTGTAATTTGAATTGCCTTTTTTATTTTTTTTCTGTATTATATGAAGGTCTATAAGCTTTCTAACATCATCCCTTGATGTTGTATCAAGCACCTTATCAAGGTTATTTGTATCCACCCATACCCTTGATTTTCCAACCTTGAGTTCCTCAGCAGCTATAGCCTTAACGCTTTCCATTTTCATCTTACCACCTTATTGAACACATGAATTCCAAGGTTTTCAGCCTCGCTTTCTATTTCAATCCTTTTCTTATATCCAACGGCTGATGCCACCCTTGCACCTTCAAGATCCGGATTAAGTTTTTTAAGTTCAGCAACGTTATGGACAAGAACTTCCTTAAATCCTGAGGGGTGCAGACCACGCACTATTTTTGGCGTTCTGTATCCTGGTTTTACTACAGGAGGACGGTAACCAACATGGTTTGCCATCTTTGAATGCTTGCCTCTTGGCCTTCTCCATGAATCACCAAGCTTCTTATATCTGAACCATTCCTGCCTGTGGAATTCAACACGCCTTCTGTTATCCTCATTCTTCTTCTTCAATAATCTCTTTTGTTCCTTAGATAGTGCGGGTTTATAACTCATCAGGATTCACCCCCTTTAATAAATAAATGCCGTCCTGAAATACTCTTGAATCAAAGTGCTTAATGTATGTTGCCTTTTCTATGTTGGCTGCAGTATCACCAATGTCGCGTTTGTCTATGCCCTCAATTATTACCCTGTCACCCTTGACTGAAACTTTGCAGTTTTTAAGAATTTTTGCTATTCTTGGGGACTTTCCACCAAGGAAATTCTCAACATACAGGCTATCACCACGTACTGAGACCCTCATTGGGAAGTGTGTGAAATCTATTTTCATTTCATATTTATAGCCTTTTGTGACACCCTCAAACATTGCATTGGTTTCAGACACCCATGTTCCAACTATGCCCTTTATGAACTTGTTTTCCTTGCTTGCCTCAATAATTACATTATTTTCTGATATTGATACCCTTACATATTTATCCCTAAAGTTTCTGGATGTTTCCCCAAGCTTACCCTTAACCTTAAGGATGGTTCCATCCATTGAAACCTGAACGTCTCCAGGAATTTTTATTCTTGATTTTTCTTCCCACTTTATCATTTTAAACACCATTTATTTTAATAAACATAGGCCATTAGTTTCCCACCAATACCATATTTTCTGGCCTCAAGATGGCTCATAATGCCCTTCGTGGTTGTAAGTATTATAATACCAAAGTCCTGGGCTGGGAGGTATCTTGCCTCGTATTTTTCTATATTGGATTTTTTTACAGATAATCTGGGCTTTATTACACCACAGTTATTTATTGTGTCGCTTAAAACCACCTTAAATTTTCCTCCTCTTTCTTCATCCACCACCTCAAAGCTTTTTATATAGTTATAATCCTGCATAACCTTTAGCACACGTCCTATGACTACCGATGCTGGTGATAGATATATTTCATTCTTTCCTATTCTTGAAGCCATTTTTATTGAATTTATTACATCATTTAATGGATCACTTTTCATATTAATATCACCTCAGCTGTATTTTCTAAATCCAATTTTCCCTGCAGTTTCCCTAAAGCACTGCCTGCACATATTGATTCCATATCTTCTTACAATACCGCGTTTTCTGCCACACCTCACACAGCCGTTTACATGCCCGAAATTTTTCTTTGGTTGAAGCTTTATTTGACTCATTTATGTTCACCTCACTATTTTTACATTAAAATTATCCTCTAAAAATTTCATGGACTCTTCCTTGGTTATTCTTATTTTATTGGGTATGTGCTTTGGATTTATTCTTCTTTTTGATATTCTGTATCCTCCGAGCCTTCTAAAAACTATTGCTATATCCATGCCAAATATACCTATATCGGGATCATATTTCATTCCCTTAAAATCTGTATAATCTGTTATTCCAAAATATGCATTACCCTGCCTATCAAATGAATATACGGGTATTTTATAATCCTTGGCATAAAATGCTTCCTTTAAAAACTTGTATGCATCATCTTTTCTTAATGTTACCTTGGCACCAATACTAAGTCCCTTTCTTATATTGAAATCCCTTATTGTTTTTTCTGCCTTGGTAAACACTGGTTTGTGGTGTGTTAACAGTTCTATAACCTTTGCAGCCTTATTTAGGCGCTCTCCAGCAGCCCCAACACCGATATTTATAACGACCTTGTCTATAACAATTGCACTCATGGGGTTTGTTTTCTGTTCACTCATCATATGCCATCACCTCGTTTTCTGGTATTTTAAATGTGTATTTTGGATTGCCAATAACAAACACATAGTTTTTAACGGTTGTAAATCCCTCATTGAAATGCACAAAATTGCTTCCGGAGGATTTATTAACCTCAACAGATTTTATTGTGCCTATTTCGCCAACGTGTGATCCACCGATAATAAACGCTTTATTGCCAGGTATTAATCTCATAACCTCCTGTATCTCAACCTTTGGCATTTTTACAAGTACAACATCATATGTATTTAGGTCATTTTTATCCGTTATTATTGAAAAGCCATTATGGAACCCTATCTGATATTTATCCTTGCCAATTACTGTTTTTGTTTTTACCTGCAATAGTTTCATTCCCTTATTTTCCTCGGGGTTTTTTGTAATTATTATTTTACCCTTCTTATCATAAAGTACGAGAAAATCCTGATTTATGGTCTTAATGGATATTGTATCCATGAATCCAACCGGAAATCTCCTATCCTTTACAACCTTGTTGTCTACCATTACATCTCCATTTGCAAGTATTCTTGTTATTTCCCTTTCCTTGTCACCAAGCTTCAGATAATCTCTTAAGGCAATTAATAATGGTAGTGCGTCTTCCTTTTTATGGGTACCCGGAGATGGTGTAACAGACCAGAAATGGGTTTTTCTGGGTATTTTTAATCTATTTGAGGCCATCATTATTTTAGTTTTCATTATTATCACCATTTTCTTTTATTACATCTTTATTATTTTCATCATTAATTTCCTCTTCACTACCTTCATCTTCTGCCGTTTTTTCTGACTCTCCGCCTTCTGTTACAGTCTCTGTGGTTTCCTCCTGTTTAATTTCTTCCGGTTCTGGAGGTGGCAGATTCCTGGCGGCAGTTATCTCTCTAAGTTTGGCCTGTCTGTCTGTCCTTGATAGATCAAGCCTTGTTATCTGCAGATTGCTATGATCCACATAGTATGCAACCTGCTTACCGTCTGCCTTCGCTATTGTTATGCCCTCAATTGATATCTTCTTATTTTTATGGTTAACATCAATTACCTTGCCACCCTCGCCTTTTCTTGACCCTGATATTATGGTTACAACATCACCCTTAGAAATTGGGAAACGCCTTATCCCATATTTTTTCCTTAAATCTTTACTTAATGATACATTTATTTTATTGTTTATCATAATTTTACCTCACACTATTGTTGAAGCTATAGCAGCAATCCTGGGCCACCTTTCAGCAGCCTCCCTTGCTACAGGTCCCTTTATCTCAGAGCCCCTAACCTCGCCATCAGGGGTAACAAGAACAACAGCATTATCCTCAAACTGTATAAGGTTACCATCTGCACGGCGGTATGGGCGTTTCTGCCTTACCACAACTGCATATACAACCTTGGCTCGCATTTCTGGTGTGCCCTTCTTAACACTAGCTATTAATAAATCTCCAACACCGGCTGCAGGTATTCTTCTTGCGACTGTATGAAGTGCCTTTACACCTATAAGGCTAACCAATTTTGCACCGGTATTGTCCGCACATGGGATAACAGCACCCAGTGGTAAACCTCTTGCTTCATTCCCAGATATACCCTTCATTTAATCCACCTTTTCTATTACAACGAAACTAATGGTTTTTGCAAGCTTTCTGCATTCAGCAATTTTTACTTTATCACCGGGCTTTACATCGATGCAATCCGGCAGATGTGCATGATATTTGGAGAATTTCGTTGCATACCTCTCATACTTTTTTATAAGCTCCTTGGATTCCTTTCTGACAACTATGCTCTTATTCATTTTATTGGATACAACAGTACCTACTATTATCTGCCCTCTTACTGTCAAATGCCCGTGAAATGGACAGTTAACGTCAGTGCATTCCTTCTCCGGCAGTTTAACATCAATGCCTATGTTTTTCATCTTAATCATTTCTCCTTAATTTTTTAAATATCTTCTTTTTTTCTTTTGTCCTATCTTCAGGCTTCATTATTATTAATGAACCTTCCAGATCATACGGATTTCCTGATATCCATATTCGAAATTTTGAATATGCCTTAGGTACGACCTTTTGTTTGCCTGAATGATCTATAATCAATGTATTCTTTGTTTCATCAACCACATATCCATGCAGGCCAATGTTGTTGTTATTTGATGAGGATATGACTTCTATATAGTTTCCGATGAATTCCTGAAGATATATATCATTATTTATCATACTAATTGAACCTTAAATCCCATATTTTCTAGTTCTTTTTTAATGGTTTCCCTATGGTCTCCCTGAAGTTCTATAGATTTACCGTCCTTAACTGTTCCTCCGGAGGCAGCCTTCTTCTTTAATACCTTGGCAATATCGTTGAGGTTTTCGGATTTTGGGTCTATTCCCTCAATAACAGTAACTGTTTTTCCGTACCGTCTTTTATCTACACTTATTCTAACTACCTCATTATTCCTGTTAAAGCCCTCCCATGGCTGCAGCTCCTTCGGCATCCCGGTAAAATCTTTATCTTTCATTCTTCTTTTTCCTCCATTATTGTTAACACTCTGGCTATCTGCCTCCTTATGGATCTCATCTTGCCAGGGCTTGATGGGGCACCACCCATTGCAACAGATGCCCTTTCCCTTAGCAATGAATCCTTAAGGGATTTGAGTTTTTGATTTAACTCCTCATTGCTCATGGATCTTAAATCCTTACTCTTCAGTTCCATTATCCTCCACCTCATTATTTTCAGGCGATTCATTTACAGGCTGTACAGGGTTTTGTTTAATGCCAATCTCATCAGGAAGCCTGTAATCAGATTTTAACAGTTTTACATATACGCCTATGACACCAGTTTTAAGCATTGCAACTGAGAAGCCGCCATCAACTCCTGCCCTTGCAGGCTCCCCGGAGTATTTAATTTCTCCATACATAAACTTCTGCGTTCTTGCCCTTTCGCCTGATATTTTACCGCCGATCCTTATTAATACGCCACGTGCATGCTGATCTATAACGCGCCTTAATGTTGTATTCCCTGCCTTTCTATAATTCCAGCCTTTCTCAAGAGATAGGGCTATCTTCTTTGATATAATCTGTGGATTTAAATCTGGATTATCCACCTCCTTTACCTCTATCTGTGGGGACTCAAGTTTATATTTTTTCTCCAGCTCCTCCGTCATGTCCTTTATCTTGGTTCCATGCCGGCCTATAACAAGCCCAGGCCTGTTTACATACAGCGTTATGTTTGTACCAAATGGTGTTCTCTTCATTTCCATGCCACCAAAGCCGGCGCTATCATTTTCCCTTCTTAGGTATTCACTAACAAGTAGCTTTCTTATATTGTCACTGACAAATTTTTTCTCTTTCATTGCTGACCCTCCTCAGTTACAACAACATCAACGTTAATAAGCTCCTTGTAAAATGCGCCTGCCCTTCCATAGGCCTTTGGGGTGTATTTTTTTATTACCCTGCCCTTTGATGCAGCTATGGAATATATTAAAAGATTTTCTGAAAGACCCTTAAATTCAGCATTTGCTGACACATCGTTAAGCAGCCTTTTGAAGGCCTTGGCAGCCTTAACCGGATATCTGCCGGGTCCGATGCCCTTTCTATGTGATACGGAGTCAAGATACCTAAAATAGGGTACAGGTACCTTTTTTTCTATAACACCATCAAGTATATTTTTTGCGGATTCTAGTTTTTTGCCCTTTAAGAAATGTGCTATGTTAACTGCATCCTTAAGTGAGATGTCTTCTTCCTTAAGTCTTGCAAGCGCATATTTTTCCGGTAAATTTTTTATGCTGTATCCTCTCATAATATCACTTCAGTGGAAGGAACTTCGATGACCTTGTGGCACCAACACCTGGACCAGAATGCTTTACCTCCTTCCTTGTAGGGGCAAACTCTCCAAGGTAATGGCCGATCATTTCTCCCTTAATATCAAACTTCAAATAGCTATGACCATTATATAGTTCTATGGTTTTTCCCACGAACTGTGGCAGTATGATTATATCCCTTACATGTGTTTTTATATCCTGCTTATCACTGAGCAGATCTTCAAATAACTTCTTTTGTTCGTGATTCATTTCTCTGCTGTATGATCTTCTTGCCCTAGCAGGAAGTAGCGGTAAAAGCTCATCCAGTTCCATACCCTGAAGCTCCTCAAGTGTATGGCCACGGTAAAGGAATTCCTTTGCCCTCCCTGTTATGGCCTTCTGCGCCTTTCGTGATCTTCTCTTAATTGATTTTACAGATGCCTGTTTTCTAACTACCATGATTTATTCCTCCTTTTAGGTGATAATCTTCCAACCTTTGCTCCTGGTGGTGCACCACGACCTACAGTGCTTGGGCCGCCGACATGCTGATGATTACCTCCACCATGTGGATGATTTACAGCATTCATTGCAACACCTCTAACTGTATATGGCTTCTTTGCCTTGCTCTGCAGATATTTAATGTGGGTTCCGGCCTTTAATATAGGTATATCACGTGCCCCAGAACCGGCAACAACACCAACTGTGGCACGGCATCCCGGATTAAACTCTTTAATTCTGCCAGATGGAAGCTTTACCGAAACACTTTCACCATGGCTTATAACAAGTCCATAGGATCCGGCAGTTCTACAGAATTTCCCCCCATCCCCTGGCCTGCTCTCTATATTAAATACAAGGGCACCGTCATCTATTTTTGAAAGAAAATTTGTGGAACCAACGGATGTTGATTCAGCATTACCAACCGTAATTTCCTGACCCACATATGCTCCGTTGAATGCAAGCATATATTTTTTTTCATTATTTTCATTTTTTAATACAAGTACAGGTGCATTTCTGCCCGGTGCCTGTATTATATCCTCAATTTTATAATTACCATCGCCTAAATGTTTAATTTCGGAAACGTGCCTGAAGCTAGGGCTACGGTAAGTAAGTGACCCGTGCCCCCTTCTCTGTGCAATTATATGTTTTCCCATTTATTTTCACCTCAGAATATTCCTATTCTCCCCCCTATTTCTTCAGCAGAAAAGTCATCGGTTAATTTAACTATGGCTTTTTTGCCCTTCTTTGTTATCATAATATTTATAGATTTAACCTTAACATTGAATCTTTCCTCTACCTCTTTTTTAATCTGATCCTTTTTACCTCTACGGTCAACAAGAAATGTAAGTTTATTTTCCTTTTCCATCATCAACGTAGTTTTTTCTGTAATTATAGGAGTAATTATATAATCCATTAATAAACACCTCTTAACTGCTCAATTACATTTTCGGTATAAACTGTAAGCCTGCCGGGGTTGCCTCCTGGGGCAAGTTTCCTTATGCTAAGGCTGTTTATTGTGGCAACATCAACGCCCGGCAAGCCTGCAAATGCCCTAAGTTTTTCCTGTGATGACCCAACAATAAGAACACTTTTTGGATGTTTATATGGCCTGTTCCTCATTTTTCCCCTTCCTGGCCTTATCTTAACACCGTTTTTTGCCCTAATAACATCATCCAGAAGACCAAGATTTTGTAGGAATTTCATAGCATCCTTGGCCTTATTTATTGATTCAATGTCATTATCAACCACTATTGGAAATGTTAGATTTGATGTTGTATCCTCATCAAGCCTGTGCCCTCTCTTTATTATATGTTCCTTACTGGCAGTTAATGCTATTGCACTTAATCTTGCATATTTTAATTCTTTGCTATTAATTTTCTTATATAAGACCTTATCACTTCTGGGTGAGTGGGCACTCCTACCACCAACCATGCTTGCCAGAAGTACTCCACGTGAACCGCCAGCGATTCTTGGTATTCTTGATATTCCATGGTTTGGGCCCAGATTATGGCCAACTCTGCGTGTTCCCGCAGCCGGGCTAGACCCATATGGCTGCCGTAATGATAAGGTAATGGCTTTAAATGCTTTATGTATAAGGTCTTCCCGGGGCATAATTTCGAATACAGTAGGCAAATCTATCTGTTTTTCGACCTCACCATCAATATTATATACATTAACCTTCAAGTTTAATCACCCTGTTTTGATTCCTTTGATATATAGGTTATATCTATATTTTCAACATTTGGCCTTGTCTGTCTTGCCGGGTCTCTTAGTTTAATTAACCTTTTGGCTGGTCCGGATATTGAACCATAAAGCAGGACATAATCATTTTTAACCAGGCCATAATTAAGAAAACCTCCTTTAACGTTTATATCATCAACATGATCTTTTGTATCAACTTTAACAACCCTTATATTATGAAGTGTTCTCTGATGAAATCCAACCTGGCCTGCCTGGGGAACAGTATTCCTGACCCAGTCTGGATGCCATGGACCAAGTGTACCAATCATCCTTCTATGCTTTCTGTTTTTCCTTGGAAGAAGTTTGACTCCAAATCTCTTTACAACGCCCTGGAATCCTTTTCCTTTTGTTACAGATATAACATCAATAAACGAGCCGGCAGATGCAAAATCACTGAATATTAATTCCTTTCCAAGTTTTTCCTTTGCAAGCTTTATTCTATCTTCTATTGTTGAACCACCTATCCTTATCTCAAATATTTCTGGGGTTTTTGAGGGTATGCTTGGAACCATTTTTGGATTTGTATGGACTATTAATCTTACATCTGCAACGTCCTTAATCTCAACCTTTAATTCCTTTTTATTTTTAATTTCTGGTATTCTCCTAAATACAGATTTATCTATATTTTCTGCACGTTCCTCTGCAAATACCTGCAGACCATTGTCTCCTTCCTCATAATAACGAATGGCTATTACATTAAGCGGAGGGACCTCAACAACGGTGACAGGAGCCATTATTGTCTTACCTGCTGTAACGCTATTTTTTCTATAGTCTGTCATCTGTATATGTGTCATTCCAACTTTATAGCCAGCGAATGCCTGAATTTTCGCCTTACCCTCAATTTCAGGCCAAGAGCGAATATCAGCCCCAATTTTTTTAGCGCGTACCCTGGGATAGTACGCCATTGATCCCCTACGGGAATGATGCGGAGTTGCCATCTTTTATCACCAACCGTTACACCTGCCATATCAGAAAGAACTTCTGATAAACCGGGATGCATAAATGCATTGCCCAAATGTGTATGGTTTTTTTAAGGTTATTAATTTAATATTTATTAACTTTGTTATATTGAATTACATTTGATTTAGATATCACACGTTCTATTGTTTTATAATATGAAATTTTACTTCAAATATTTTATTTTAAATAAAAACAATTGTAAATTTTTATTTTTGATTTATGGCATTTTTATAATTAATTAATGTAATTACAAACTGTGCATGTGACCATGTTAATGGGGATACTGAAAGAGGCTGACCTGTTATAGGGTCTATTTGCTCAGACAATATACCTGAGGCCTCACTATGATTCACAACCCATGAAATTAAATCTCTGGCCTTATCAAAATTTTTGATCTTGATATAGTAGTCCGCAAGCCATAGCGTCGTAATGATCCATGGATTTCCTGGAATATCATATCTGTTATCCCGTCTCTGATAAAAATCTTTTTCATATCTTGCCAGGCCACCTGTGTCAGGAACCCATAATCTGGAGACAATATTATTAACAGTTGATTTTATTGTCGGATCGTCTGGGGGCAGCACATCAAGGTTTATAAGTGATAGGACCGAGGAATCTGGAGTAAAGTCAATCTTCCCATTATTCATTGTTCTGCCATAATAACCAGTTAGATCAGAATAAAATGTTGACTTAAATGTCTTTAGCATTAAATCAGCCTTATCCATATATTTTTTTGAGAGATCTATGTCATTGAATATCTGTGCAAAAGCTGAGGCATATTTAAGTGCAGAATACACGGTGGCCACGGTATATGTGTTAATTCCGAATCTTTCTTCCCACAAATCAAAAGATTCCCTGGGAAGACCGTTTTCGTATGTAAATTCATATAGAAAATCTGCTATTTTTTTTATCAATTTTTCATAAAGATAAGATATATATTCTATATCCTTATAAACGGAATAATAATAATAAATGGCTATGATGACAAGGGCGGATTCATCCTCCTGTATTGGTAGTATTCTTTTTCCATTCATGTAATATGGAAGCCAGCTACTTGCTATTTTACCATCAGGATTGTATTTATGATAAAAATAACCATCATCTGATATTGTGGATATACAAAAATCAAAAAATAATTTTGCAGGGTCTCCGTGATCAGACATAATCATTGAAATAGCTGCATATGCCGCGTCTCTAGGCCATGAATAGTAATATGAGTCCATATTGCTTCTAAGGATTTCGCTATCGCTTGATGCCAGAACCGCGCCCTTATCATTAATATGTGACCTTATGATAAATAACGATTTTTTAAACATTTCATTCAATGAATTGTCAAGGTTAACCTGAAATTTTGACACCCATAATTCCCAAAAATTTTCAGTTCTCTTAAGCATTCTTTCCAGGTTCTCAACAGTTATCTCCTTTGATGTTTCAAGAAGTGATTTTAAATCTCTGGCTGCCAGTATATAATAATACAGTTCAAATGATGCTTTTGGGTCTATGGAAATTGTATGCCTAATTATTGAATCAACGGATCCGGTTGCAATTGTATTCATTGCAAGTTCACCATCCTCTGCATCCTTCCATGTACCTGCCAAACCATTAAAATCCTTTATTCCCACGGAATATTGATCAAAGGAGGTATTACCATCCAGGGTGGATATCATAAAATATCTCCTTCCCTTGTAATGTATTATAGAATTGTTGTATGGGTAATAAAAAGCTGTATCACCAATATTATTTCCGTATATTGAAAAATTCTGGTGGAAAAATAATTTAATTTTTTTAATCGTATCAGTTGTATTCAAAATCTTAACCTTTCTTACAAAGATATCCTCATAGATATCAACAAAATTTTGATCCTCAAAATATACGTCTGAAATTTTATATTTTGCAATTCCAATCATTGTATGATCAAAATAATCTTTGGAAATAAGGAAATTTTTGTTCATCCAGACAAAATTATTATCCACTGAAATACCATATTTAAACGGCCTACCACCACTATGATTCTCAGCCATTTCTCTTGAAAAATATATATCCGTAAGATTATAATCATTATTAAAGCTAACAAGCAATTTTCCATTGCCAATTGGTATATACCTTACCATTTACGGGTTATATTCAATACTAATATTAAAAGTTATTATTTTAAATGTATTAAACAGAGGATTATAATTATTAAAAGTTAAAATACTATTTTGTTATACATAGGTGTGGGTCCGTAGCTCAGCTAGGTAGAGCGATGGACTCTTAATCCATCGGTCAAGGGTTCAAATCCCTTCGGACCCGCTTAAATTTATAGCGTGATTTAAAAATTAATATTTTTATAAGGCAGATTATATATTTTATTTAATTAATTTTCTAAATTATAATTTTAAGTATATCATGCTTAACTATTTAATAAATTTACAGTATTTGTTGGACTAGGTATGACAAAGATTAAATTATTATATTAAATCCTATAACCATGCTAAATATAAATCTTCAGTGGTTTCTTTCAGGCATGGGTGCCGGTATTATTTCAGGCATTTTAATTTATTACGTTATTTCCAGAAAAACTATGAATTCAATGCTTGAAAAACTTAATATGAATTTTAAGGATGTCATTAATAAATATATAAATGATCAGAACAGTAATTTAATTAATACTGGTTCAATGGTATTTAAAAACGCCATTGAAACTGAAAGGCAGGAAAATGAGAAAAATCTTTTAAAAATAAGCAGTATAATTGAGCCATTAAAAGAATCTTTAAAGAGCTATAATGAATATTTAGAAAGTGCAGAAAAAAGCAGAAAAATGGAACTTGGGTCACTTAATAACAATATTGAAAATTTATATAAAAAGATAAACTCCCTTGAAACAGATACGAATAAGCTTGTATATGCATTAAAAAATCCATCCATAAGGGGGAAATGGGGAGAAATAACTTTAAGGAGGATAGTTGAAATGGCCGGAATGTCTCCCTACTGTGATTTTTCAGAACAAACAGCATCTAATGACAGTGAGGCAAAACCAGATATGATAATAAGAATGCCAAATAATAGGCGGGTAATAATAGATTCCAAAGTTCCAATGACAGGATATTTTGAGTACTTAGAAAATCCAGAAAATAAGGATCAACTGACCAGGTATGTATCCGCCTTTAATAACCACGTTAGAGAGCTTTCAAATAAAAAATACTGGGAAAAATTCAATAATTCTGTAGATTTTGTTATAATGTTTATACCTTTGGAATCACTTCTTGGTATAATAATGGAAAATTCAAGCAGTATAATAGAGGATGCTATATCAAAAAAGGTTATCATTGCAACACCCATAACCCTAATATCACTTTTATTAACAATACATATGGGATGGAGGGATGTTAACACATACAATAATTTTAATTCGCTTATTGCTGATGTAAAGGAATTTTATAAACAGCTGGATGATTTTACAGGTGCATTGAATGATTTATCAAGAAACATAAATAAAACTGTTGAATCCTTTAATAAGGCATCAAAATATTTAAATTCAAGACTTGAGCCTGTAATTGAAAAACTAATAAAAACAGAGATACCCAAAGAAGATAAAAACCTTAATATATATAGCGTTGAAAATAATGCTGATGAGGTTAATCATCTAAACTGAGTAAATAACCGGTAGTCCGGACCACCTGTAAATATTCCCAGCCTAATCCCGGAATCAAGCCAGCCATATGAATAATTCAATGCTGCAAAAGCATTAATTAAATCATTTTTTTCATAAAAATATCGTGCATCGTTGTAATAATTTTTTACCATTTCAAGGTGATCCGATGCTATTTGGTATAAATGCGACTCCTTTGGAACTGATATTTTGACCTTTTTTAGGGCCTCTTCCTCAATAGCAAAATATTTTTTAACACGATTTTCTAACTCCATGACCTTTAATCCAATAGAAAGTATTATTTTTTCTTATATATTTTATCACCAAATAGTTTTTAAATATTAATACTTAATAACTTATTATATTATACGAATAAAAATTTAGTATATAAATCAGTTACCATACATATTATCGATAATACTGATAACCATTTATACAAGTGATATATTATAAAAAATTCAATTTCTGAATAATTTAACGGAATATAGGTTTATAGGTTATTGGGTTTTATACAGGAAGGTTAAGCATTAACGAGAAAATAGCTTACAAAGGTGCATGTTAACATTGTTAGCAGAAACTGTAAACTGGTTGCAACATAGCTGATAAATTTATGAATGGCACAATATCTGCATTAATTATGCACCTTGCAATAATACCAATCGCATTTGTTTTATCCATGTCATGTGAAAAATATAGAAGCAATAAAAATGCATTGTAATAATCCAGAAATCATTTTATATATTTTTTATTGAACCATAACCGATTAAACGCCATCTATTTGAAATTCTTCTACCTATTGCGATTCTATCCCCAATACTTGCCGCAACCGGATATTTTAATGAAACCTCAACATTTCCATCTTTAATAGAGGTTATAACGCCGATGGTATTTGCAGTTCCCACTGTAAGCATTATCATTTCATTAATTTTTAATGGTTCAACCTTCTGCTCCTCATCAAAACCGACAACCCTTTTGAGCAGGTGTGAATCCATGGAGAGATTGAAAATTGTTTTTGGTACCTTCCCAATCCTTCCTATTACCCTACCTGTAAAGGAATCCCCCTTTGTTAAAAAGGGATCAAGTGTTGTTCCAACAGCCGCAAGGCCTCCGGGATATATTCTGTCATATGATTCGGATCCTGCCATTAATGATACTATTCTGGTGGTCATATTTTCCCAAACCGTTTTATTGCCACGGTTAATCTGTATACCTGGTGATATTTCTATTTCATCACCAACACTGAGCATGCCACGTATTAATGAGCCGCCAAGAACTCCGCCTTTAAGGTCTTTTATTTTTGTTCCCGGTTTATTTACATCAAATGACCTTGCAACATACATTATTGGATCATCATTCTCATTAAATTTCGGTGTTTTTATTATATTTTCAATAGCCTCCAGAACGACATCTATATTTGTGTTATGATATGCACTAACAGGAATTATTGGTGCATTTTCAGCTATACTCCCTTTCAAAAATGCCTTTATCTCATTATAACTTTCTATTGCCCTTTCCCTGGTCACAAGGTCTATTTTATTCTGAACAACAATAATTTCCTTTATGCCCATTATTTCCAAGGCAGTAAGATGCTCCCGTGTCTGTGGCTGGGGGCATTTTTCATTTGCAGCTATAACAAGAATGGCACCATTCATTATTGATGATCCTGCAAGCATTGTTGCCATTAATGTTTCATGGCCAGGAGCATCAACTATTGATATAACCCTTGAAAGTTCACACGAATCATTAATTTTTTTATTGCTATAAAAGACCTTGCCTTCAGCATTAACGCATTTATATATTGGTGTATCTGCATAACCAAGTTTAATTGATATGCCACGCTTAACTTCCTCTGAATGCACATCTGTTTTTTTGCCGGTTAATGCATATGTAAGCGTACTTTTCCCATGGTCAACATGACCAACCATTCCTATATTTACCGAAGGCTGTTGCATTTTTACTGTTCTCCCTCAGTAGTATTATTTTCTTCTAGTGGTTTTGGGCCATACTGTGTAATAACCAAATTAAGCTGGGCTATATCGGACCCTATAACATTGCCCCTGAATGTGACCCTTTTCCTTATTCCCTTTTTTGCCTTTTCTCCCCTTTCATAGGTTATTAATAATCTTTTTTTACCCATGATTGGAAGGTCCTTTCTCATGGGGAAACCGTCCTTTGCGCTTCCACCCGTAATTTTCATTTTGTACCCAGGCATATCAAAAAATATGCCATCTATTTCCTCACCGAGCCTTCTGCCTGTTAGAGAACCCAGAACATCGTCTGAAAATTCTTTTTTGTACGTTTTCCCGGTTTTTTTATCAGCAATAACTGCAACTGCCATAATATTTCACCATAATTTTTTGATTTATTCCCTATTATATGCTTATTAATAAAATTATAGATTTTTAAATCAAAGTTTAAACAATACTATTATCCTTTAAAAATGCCATGAATTTCTTTATGGCCTTACCACGGTGTGATATTTTATTTTTTTCCTCAATGCTAAGTTCAGACAGCGTTTTATTAGAGTTTTCTGGTACAAATATTGGATCATATCCAAATGCATGTCCACCATGTTCCACATCTGCTATTATACCTTTTAAAATTCCTGAAAACTGGTAGATATTATTCTTATAATAAAATGATATAACTGTCTTAAAATATGCTCTGGACCCTGATGCAAGTCGAACTATCAGAGAATTTCCAAGCGTATCATGGACATAGGATGCATATGGACCAGGAAAACCATTAAGGTTTTCAATATAAAGGCCGGTATCATCAATAAAGAATGGTTCATTTACCTGGCCTACCAGGCTTTCACAGCTCCAGCGGGAAATAAATTCATTGTCATTTCCCTGTACTTCTGGATATTCCATTTCTATCCATGAGATATCTATACCATTTTCTTTAAATTCTTTATATGCCTCAATATATTTGTTTTTATTATGGGTAACAAAATAAATCATAAATCCTAATATTAATATTGTTTAATTACTTTGGTTATTTATTGCAGGAAATAATATTTATGTATTCAGGCTAAATTTTCAAACATAGCGCCTTCTATCTGCTATTTCTTTTACAAGTGCAAGCACATCTTCTGGATTCTTGTAATATTTTTTATATGAATCAATGAATAATTTTTCTAAAGTTTTCCCATTTTCATAGAGATTTTTTAATGATTCGGTAAATAAGAATATATCATCTGCCAGATCTTCTTCCTTTGCAAGGTATTTTCCCATGCTTGGGTCTATTAAATATATCTGTGTTCCATTTATTATAATATTATTTGGATTTAGGTCTCCGTGTGAAATCTTATTATTATGCATTAATGCTATTGTATTTCCAAGCTTATCCATCAAATCCAAATAGAATTCCTTATCATGGTTATCATTTAGTGCCTGATTAAGCGTAATGCCAGGGATATACTGTATAGTTAATATATTTTGATATTTATCATAATCATAAACCATAGGTGATTTTATGCCTGCTGATTGGAGCTTATAAAGTATCATAAATTCATTTCTCGTTCTTTCATTTCTGATTTTTTTATCCAGCTTTTTGTTACGGTACGATTTAATTAACCGCTCCTTCATTATCACATCGCGCCCATAGAAATCCTTTCTGGTTATTTTGGATTCTGCACCACGATTTACACATGCCTCAATTTTTACTGATTTTATCCATGGAACCTCAACCTCGTCTATTCTGAATCTTTGATTTACCCGTGTTTCCATAATTTGCTGCCTGGCACCATTTTTATACATTAAAAGACCTGCCTGTGCTATCATGGCACCATTATCCATGCAGTATTTTTTATCCGTCAGGTATGCCTTATAGCCCGAACTTTCTGCCATTTCTAAAATCATGCTTCTAAGTCTATCGTTTCTTGCAACACCACCGGCAAGGAGAATTTCATTTTTACTGGTATAATAAAGTGCACGTTCAAGCACCTCAATAACCATTGCAAATGATGTTTCCTGTATGCTAAAACATATATCTTCAAGCCTCTCACCTGTCTCCAGATACCTTTTTGAGGCAGTATATATGCCTGAAAATGAGGTATCCATGCCCTTTACAGAATAGGGTAGGTCCAACAGCTTCCTACCCTTTAATGCAAGCCTTTCTATAACGGGCCCACCAGGAAATGGAATTCCAGAATCACGGGCAAACTTATCAAGTAAATTACCAAGACCTATATCCATTGTTTCACCCAGAACCCTGTATCTTCCTGCCTCATGTGCAATAATCTGGGTATTTCCGCCTGATATGTATAACATTATGGGATCTATGGCACCTGAAAGTTTTCTACCTATTTCTACATGCCCAAGGGGATGATTAACACCAAGTATCGGTATATTATATTTTAATGAAAATGATCTGGCGGCAACAGCAGCTATTCTCAGGCATGGGCCAAGTCCAGGACCCTGAGAAAACGACACAAGGTCTACCTTATCTGGCCCTATTTTAGCCTCCTCAAAGGCCTTATGCATAACATCCATTATTTTATCTGCATGGTGTATTGCAGCCTCTCTTGGATGTATGCCGCCATGATCAGGTATGTATGTTGATGATGCATTTGCGAGAATTCTTGAGTCATCAACTATACCAGCGCTAATCGTATGTGCTGTACCCTCTATACCAAGAACTATCATTTGATTATAATTACATTTTAATATTTTAACTTAAATTTATAAATATCAAAATGATAAATATTAAAATAAAAAATATGAAATTTATTCTTTGTATTTTATTTTTGAAGAGGCCCTAAATACAAACTTATCTTTAGCTGGAACCTGTATTTCTGCCTTTGTCTGTGGGTTTCTTGCTGTTCTTGCGCTCTGCTTTTTCCTTTCAAAAATTCCAAAACCGGCCAGGTTTATTTTTGCACCGTTATTTACCTGCTCAACTGTCTCCTTAAGGAATTCGTTAATTATTTCTGCTGTTTTTTTCTGTGTTATTCCGGTTTTCTTTGCTATGCTTTTTGAAAGCTCACTTATCCCTACCATTATTTCACCAATACCATTATATACATAGACATATTAAAATCTTTCGTTTACAATTTTATTATGTTATTGAAAAATCGAAGTTCTGGAATATTCCAAAAATATAATAAAAAAAATAAAATAAAAACATCTGCTAAGAATTATATATTGTATAACCATACACTACCATGAGATTAATAGAGAACTGGTTTTCAGAGAGATATTCAGAAAACTTGCAGCTTTCATTCAGGGTAAAGGATCAGCTTCTTTCAATCAAAACCGACTATCAGAGAATAGATCTTTTTGAAACTTATGATTTTGGCAAGCTTTTATCTATAGATGGAACTGTACAGCTAACTGAAAAGGATGAATATATTTACCATGAAATGATCACCATGGTGCCTTTTTATTTTAATAAAAGACCCAAATCAGCCCTGATTATTGGAGGCGGGGATGGGGGTGCGGCTAAAAGATTGGTTGATTTAAATTTTGAAAGGATAGTAAATGTAGAAATAGACAGAAACGTTGTTGACGTTTCCAAAAAATATTTCCCTGAAATAGCCAAATCTTTTGATAATAATAGGGTGGAATTAATAATAGGGGACGGTATTAAATATATGAAAAATTCAAATGAAAAATTCGATAGAATAATAATAGATTCAACAGACCCTGTGGGACCAGCAGAGGGTCTTTTTTCCAAAGATTTTTACAAGAATGTATCCGATCACTTATCAGATGGCGGTATAGTGGTGACACAATCTGGGTCACCATATTATCAGCCTGAGGCACTATCCATGGCAAATAAGGGAATGAAATCGATTTTTAATAATGTACTAACATATATTGCATTCATACCGACATATCCAAGTGGACTCTGGTCATTTACCATGGGTTCTAATAAAGATATGTCCATAAGGGATGAAAAAAAATCCTTTGGTAAATATTTTAACGAAGATGTGCTTAATGGCTGCTTTAAACTTCCAGAATTTGTTAAAAAATTGATTGACTAATTTTTTGTTTTTATATTCCACCTTTTTTTAACCTCATTAAGTTTGATTTTATAACTGCCACCAAATTTTTTAGAGATTTTTTCAAGTTCAGGCAAATTTTTTAGGAATATTTTTTTGCTTTCAGTATTTATCATTTTTTTAAACTTGAATATATCATTTACATAAGCTGAGGTTTCATACACAAAATATATGAATATAATAAATGATGCCACCAAAATCCAGTACTGCCAGCTACCCAATTTGCTTATATTTATTAATCTGGTTACTGATGGGTTTTGGAATACCAAACCGTTTAAAGATGCTATAAAAAATATAATAGAAACCACGGAAATTATTGTGAATAAAATAAATAATTTATCTTTTGCCATATTTACATTATGCTCCTTTGTACTTTAATTTTATTCATTTTGATAAAAGTTTTTTCCTCTCTTTTGCTGTGTAACCCGTAAGCTTCTCTATTAATGCATTGTAATTCTTTATGGTTTCCTGAGGTTTTTCATAGCTTGTATCTGTTTCTGTTATGGCAAATAATTTTTTGCCGTCAGTCCATAATTCTATCCTTTTAAGCCCAGGGAAATTGGATATTATATGTCCACCTTCCTCCTTTATGCCTCCAGCAAACTCTTGTAAAATTGATTTTATATAATCATTATCCATTTTAATTCCTTTTTTTACAGGATAATCTCTAACCATATTTAACCACCATTATGCCTTTTTGGCCAGTTTTTTCTGATATTTTTTTAACAAGGCACGCCAGTACATTAGTTCCATATACTGAGCATCGTGTTCAAGGAGTGGGGACATGGAAATTATGGTAACGTCCTGGTCAAGGTTAATAAGAACCTCTGCAAGGGTTTCAAATTTAAGGTCTCCGTGCTTTATTGCAGTAATTTTGGTTTCATTGCCATTATCATATTCCACTCCAGCGAATTCTGTATAAAGATCCCCCTTAGCATACTTTGAAAATGCAGATATTACATGGTCAAAATCTTTTGTTTCTATTAATGACCCGTTATTTAAGGCATGTATGTGCGGAAAATTTAGTATTGGTTCAACGTCACTTATTTTGTCTGCCAGTGTAAATAAATCCTTCTGCGTCCCAAAGATGTCCTTTTTCCCTGAGGCTTCCACACCTATATAAGGATACCCCTTCTCATGCGGGAATAGCCTTGCAAGTTCTGAATATATTTCATATGCCTTCTTAGAACTGCAATTTTTTGTTTTGCAATAAAATCCAGTATGTGTTATTATTCTTTTGGCACCCATTGCCCTGCCAATTATTAATGACCATTTTAAATGATTAAAAGACTTATCTGCAATCTCACCACCATTTAAAAGGTCCATATAGTAAGGTGAATGCATGGATATATCTATGTCAAGCTCTTCTGCAACCTGTTTTCCAATATTTAGGTCGTCATAATTTCTGGCCATATTCCAGAATAGTTCCTGAATAATGTCGTCTTCCTCTATAACTGTATCAGTACCAACGCTGTTATAATTTCCCGATTCGTCTGGCCGTAATACATCAACTATTATTGAGTCCTCAACATCCTTCGGATACATGCCTGCATAATCCATTGCCGGATCCTCACTTACATTAACCCTTAAAAGCTGAACTTCCAGTGAATTTAAACCCAAATTAGCAGTATCCTCTATAGAATCAACATATGTTCTACCTTTACTGGTTAGGGGTATACCGGCCACACCAAATTTAATCATTCTATAATTAATTAATTAACATTATTTTAATTTTTGTAATCAATTTAATGACCAGATAATTTATGAATTTATTTTAAGCTGTAAAAAATATTCAAAAATATACTTATTGGTAATATTTTATTTCTGATAGACTTAAAAATTTTAAATTTTTCTAAAATTTATAACGTTTAAACAAATTTTTATAAGCAATAATGCTATACCCTGTCATGGAAGGAAAAGTTCTTATATGTGACCCTGTGGATAATGTGCTTATAGAAAAACTAAAATCAAAATTTAATGTTGAATATCAGCCCGAAATTAACCGTGATAAGCTTCTATCAATTATTAATGATTATAATGTTGTTGTTGTGAGAAGCAGAACAAAAATAGATAGGGATATTATTGACAGGGGAAAAAATTTAAAAATAATCGCCAGGGCTGGCATTGGCGTGGATAACATAGATACAGATTATGCAGAGGCGAAAAATATAAAGATTGTTTACGCTCCAGGTTCCTCAACCGAAAGCGTTGTGGAGATTACACTGGCAATGATGGTTATGGGTGCCAGGGATCTTGTTAAGGGCATTGAAAACACCAGAAAAAATGATTTTACAAAGTTAAAAGGCTTTGAGCTTGCAGGTAAAACCCTTGGCATTCTTGGATATGGAAGAATTGGCCATGCAATAGCAGATGCCGCCAGGGCATTTAACATGAATTTTATTGCATATGACCCATATCCGGTTGAATACCAGGACTTTGTTAAAAAGGTTACCCTGGAGGATTTGCTAAAAAATTCTGATGTTTTATCCATAAATGTAACAATGAGAAAGGATTCACCATATATATTAAATGACCAGGAATTATCAATGTTAAAAAAAGGGGTTATTATTGTTAATACATCGAGGGCAAATGCAATAAATGGCAGGGATATGCTTAAGTATCTCAGGGATGGCACAATAAAATCATTTGTTTCTGACGTTTTCTGGCATGAGCCTGCAAGGGAGGATTATGAATTTGAAATGTTAAAGATGCCGAATGTGCTTATAACCCCACATCTTGGGGCCCAGAGTGCAGAGGCTCAAAAAAGAATTGCAATAATGACCGCAGAAAATATTCTAAAAGAGTGGTAAAAATGTTATTAATACCTGGACCGGTTGAGGTACCGATATCTGTTCTCGATGCTGCCACATATCTTGATAATCACAGATCCTCGAAATTCCGAGAGATAATGGCGGAAAATGAGGAGATGCTTAATTATCTATCAGGTGCATATAAAACTGTCATGGTAACAGGATCAGGAACACTTGCTGTTGAATCAATGGTATTTTCACTTATAGATACAAACAAAAAGGTTCTTTCAATAAGTTATGGAAATTTTGGAGAGCGCCTTATAGATTCAATAAAAAGAAAAACAAAAAATGCAGAGTTTGTAAATTATAATGAATTGGATCCGGAAAGCCTTATTAAAGATATACAATCAAGAGACTACGATTATTTATTTTTGGTGCATAATGAAACTTCAAA
Organism: Acidiplasma aeolicum; assembly: GCF_001402945.1. Classification (GTDB taxonomy): domain Archaea; phylum Thermoplasmatota; class Thermoplasmata; order Thermoplasmatales; family Thermoplasmataceae; genus Acidiplasma; species Acidiplasma aeolicum. Next base: position 842 of record NZ_LKBG01000001.1, on the reverse strand, counting down.
CGGCACAGCATTGTATAATATAAAGGAAATTGTAAAAATAGTAAAATCAAAAAATGCCAAACTCTTAATAGATGATGTTTCAGGATATGCAGGATACAATTTAAATATGGATGGTATATATGCAATGGCCACTGGCAGCCAGAAGAATATAGCATGTGTTCCTGGAATAGCAATAATATTCCTATCCAAGGATGCATACAATGATGTAATGGAAATGGATATGTCAGGTGTCCCATTTTATCTTGATTTAAAAACATCATTAAAATTCCTTGAAAAAAATGAAACGGCATATACACCTGCTACAGGGATATTTAATGCGCTTAACGTTGCATTAAAAATATTAAAGGATGAAACCATAGAAAAAAGGGCAAAACGCATAGCTGCATCCTCTGAGTTTATAAGAAAAATGCTTAATCAGAATAATATACAGATATTTGGAAATTCAGATACATATTCAAGTACTGTGGTGTGCTTTTATGATAATAATAATAGTGAAAAGATTAAATTACTTGCCGAAAAAAATATAGTTGTTGCCAAGGGCATGGGAATGATATCGGGAAATACAATTAGAATTGGAACCATGGGCATGATAAATGATGTTTATATCAAAAAATTCCTTGATGCATATTTTTCTTTAAGCAATATTAATGAAACAATTGACGAGAATGATATACCAAAGGAGACAAGACTTCCAGAATACCTTTACAAGGAAATGAACCTAGCATAAGTTTATAATTATATTATAATTAAATTTTATATTAAATTAAATTTTTTTTAGTCCCCCAAGTCCTTTAATTCCTTATTTGAAAACAGTATCTCCCTCAATTCCCTATCAAGCTGCG